>JASLBJ010000016.1 GCA_030146725.1 Sphingomicrobium sp.
TGTTGCCAAGGGCTACCCGCCGGCCCTCCACCATGCCGGAAACACCCTTGCCGGTGTGGGATGCGAAGTCGCTCGTAGCGGGCAGGCTGAGGCCACGCTCCCCTGCTCCTTCGACGATGGCCGCTGCCAGCGGGTGCTCGCTGCCGCGCTCAAGGGCTGCTGCCAACCGAAGGACGTCATCTTCAGCGAGACCGGCGGCCGTGGTTACCGAGATCAGCTTGGGCCTTCCAAGCGTAAGGGTGCCGGTCTTGTCGACAACGAGGGTGTCGATCTTCTCCATCAGCTCGAGCGCTTCGGCATTCTTCACCAGAACGCCCGCTGTGGCGCCTCGGCCAGTGCCAACCATGATCGACATCGGCGTGGCGAGGCCAAGGGCACAGGGACAGGCAATGATGAGCACCGCGACAGCGTTGACCAGAGCAAAAGTCATCGCGGGCTCGGGGCCCCACACCGCCCACACACCGAAGGAGATCACGGCGACGAGAACGACGGCCGGAACGAACCAGGCTGCAACCTTGTCGGCAAGCGCCTGGATGGGCGCGCGCGAGCGCTGCGCGTCTGCGACCATCCGCACGATCTGCGACAGCATGGTATCGCGTCCGACGCGTTCGGCCCGCATCAGCAAGCTGCCGGTGCCGTTGACCGTGGCACCGGTGACCTTGTCGCCGGCGACCTTTTCGACCGGCACCGGCTCTCCGCTGATCATCGACTCGTCGATCGACGAGTGACCCTCGGTGACGACGCCGTCGACCGGCACCTTCTCGCCCGGGCGGACCCGGAGAAGCTCGCCAACCTGGACTTCGTCGATCGGCAGGTCTTCCTCGCGGCCATCCTCCTTGACCACCCTCGCGGTCTTGGGCGCAAGACCGAGCAGGGCCCGGATCGCACGTCCGGTAGCCGTCCGCGCGCGCAGTTCGAGCACTTGCCCGAGGAGCACCAGGGTCACGATCACCGCAGCCGCTTCGAAGTAGACCGGGACGGCCCCGCCCATCGTGCGGAACGACGCCGGAAAGAGACCGGGCGCGGCGGTTGCGACGAGGCTGTAGAGATAGGCAACGCCAACCCCGAGGCTGATCAGCGTGAACATGTTGAGGTTGCGGGTAACGAGCGACGCCCATCCGCGCTGGAAGAAGGGCAGGGCGCCCCAGACAACGACCGGCGTGGCAAGCGCGAGCTGCAGCCAGATCGAAGTCTGCATCGGGAGCGGGTGCCACCCGAAGAGATCGCCTCCCATCGCCAGCGCAAGCAGGGGCACGGAGAATACAGCGCTGATCCAGAACCGCCGGGTCATGCTGATCAGCTCGGGGTTGGGTCCTTCTTCAAGCGTCGGCTCGACCGGCTCGAGCGCCATCCCGCAGATCGGGCAGCTGCCAGGGGCATCGCGGCGGATCTCGAGATGCATCGGACAGGTCCAGACGCTTCCCTCGGCAGCCTCCGTCGGAGCACCGATCGCCGGGCTCGACAGCGCCGGATCAGCGGCTGCCGCGTCCAGGTAGCGGTCCGGGTCGGCGATGAACTTGGTGCGACAACCGGCGCTGCAGAAGTGGTACTCGGTCTCGCCATGAACGTGGTGGTGCAGGGTCCTGGCGGGATCGACCGTCATTCCGCAGACCGGATCTTTGACAACTGCCGGCGACGCGCCGCCCTTGCCTCCGCAGCAGGAATGCTCGGCTTGAGAAGCGTTGTTCACGGTAAGATCCTTCGAGTCGGAGCGTTCGAAGGCCTGACATAATGTTTGACATCGTGTCAGGGTCAAGGGGTGGGCAGCGGACGGCTTTCTGCTGCCACTCCATTTCCCTACCTATCCGACTAGGCCAGCAGGTGTTGTCCGCCATCGACCGGGATGATCGTCCCCGTGATGCGATGGGCGGCGTCACTCACGAGAAATGCGGCCATCGCTCCGACGTCGGCAATGTCGACGAGTGATCGTTCCGGGACTGCCGCCGCGGCACGTTCGAGAAGTTCGTCGAAGCGATCGATTCCGCTGGCCGCGCGCGTCCTGATCGGGCCGGGCGAGATTGCGTGGACCCTGATCTGTTTTGGCCCCAGCTCAGCGGCGAGATAGCGCGTGGCGCTCTCAAGGGCCGCCTTCACCGGCCCCATCAGATTGTAATGTTCGACCACCCGCTCCGAGCCGTAGAAGGTGACTGTCAGCAGCGTGCCACCGTCCGGCATCAACGGCTCGGCCAGCTTCGCCATTCGGATGAACGAGTGGCAGGACACGTCCATGGCCATCGCAAAGCCTTCGGCCGAGCAGTCGACGACACGTCCATGGAGGTCGTCTTTCGGCGCAAACGCGATCGAGTGGAGCAGGAAGTCCAGCCCGCCCCACTCCTGCTTCACCCGCTCGAACAAGGCCTCCAGCTCGCCGGGGACACGAACGTCGCAGGGTTGTGTCCAATCCATCTGGAGACGTGTCGTCACAGCCTCCGTGAACGGTTTCGACTTGGCGTTCACGTAAGACGCACCAAGCGCAGCGCCGGCGCCTGAAAACGCTTCCGCGCATCCGGTCGCGATGCTGCTTTCATTGGCGATCCCGACGATCAGCCCACGCTTCCCCTGCAGATCGACGATCCGTGTCATGCCGCAAGGACCTCGTTCTGCGCGACGATTTCCTGCGTGTGCATCGCGATCATGCGTTCCTCGTTGGTCGGGACGACGCGAACCACGACCCGGCTTCCGGCAGTGCTGATCGTCAGGGCCCCGCTCTCGTTGGCCGCAGCGTCGATCTCCACGCCGAGCCAGGCGAGACGCCCGCACACCAGCGCGCGAACGGCCGGTGAGTTTTCCCCGATGCCGGCTGTGAACACGAGCTCATCGAGTCCGCCGAGCGAACTGACGAGTGCTCCAGCTTCCCGGCCAATGCGATACACGAACAGCTCGACCGCCTCGCGTGCCGCCTCCTCGTCGCTGGCCAGCAGTTTGCGCATGTCGCCCGACAGCCCCGAAACGCCGAGCAGCCCCGACTGCTCGTACAGCAGGTGCTGCACTTCGTCGGCGCTCATGCCCTCGTGCTGCTC
>JASLBJ010000033.1 GCA_030146725.1 Sphingomicrobium sp.
CGCGATCAATCCCATCAGCGGCAGCACCAGCGGCAGGATCACCACCGCGAGCAGGAAGTCGCCGAGCCCCTTGAGGTGGAAATAACCACGCGCGGGCACCAGCGACCCGAAGCTGTTTTCAGACAGATGGTCGAGCTCGACTCGTCCGGTCAGCGACTCCGACAATTGCTTGACCTGATAGACCATTCGGCCGGCAAGCGCGGCGTCGGCCAGGAACCCCTCCCACTCTGGCGGCAGATCGGCAGAGAAATCCGCTACGATCGCGTTGCAGCCCGCGGTCTGCCCGAGCGTCGGGCGAGTCATCGGCAGCCACTCGACATCCCCGATCTTGCGCAGGCGGTCTGCCCGGCCGAACGGCACCATTGCAATGCGCTGGCGGATCCGCCGCTCGGCATAGAAATAGATGAAGTAATTCCACAGCACATGGAGCGCCAACCCGGCCGCGAGCCCGAGCCGGTCGTAAGGCAGGCGCGCCATCAGCAGGCCGGCGACGACAAGGCCGTGCGCGCTCAGTGCAGCGGGCAGGATCACATAGGTCGAGCGGATGCCCGGATAGGTCTCGATCGACAGCCGCATCCAGAACGCGAGCGCAATGCCAAGAACGTTGCCGATCAGCGCATTGGTGGCCGCGGGCTCGGCAAAGATGCCGGGCAGGATGGTGCCGCGAACCGCAAACGGGAGCATCGCTCCGATCACGATCGCGCCGACGAACTGGAACCGGCGTCGCGTGAACAGGGTCCGCTGCGCGCTCCTCACCGGAAGCTCATGCCGCATGGCGGAGACCCGCGATCGTCACAGCGACCACCGGTTGAGATCGGGTGACAACGGCCTCGTGCGCCACATGCCCTTGAGGTCGGCAAGCGTCCCGCCCTCGGCGACCAGCGCTTCGAGCTCGGCCGCGGGCATGTCGCGATACTCGGCATGGGCAACCGCTCCGATGACGATGTCGTAGCTGCTGCCGTTGGGCCTGGTCAGCGTCAGCGAATGCTCGCGCGCGACCTCGTCGGGATCGGCCAGCGGATCGGCCACGGCGACGCTGTAGCCAAGTTGCTGCAGGCGCTTGACCAGGTCGAACGAGCGGCTGTTGCGCAGGTCCGGCACATTCTCCTTGAACGTCAGCCCGAGCACCAGCGCCTTGCCGGCCGGCTGCGCGCGACGCTCATGGAGCAGATCAGCAACCCACTCGCCCATCGCGTCATTGGTCTCGCGCCCCGCCAGGATGACCTGCGGGTGATGGCCGAGACGCTGGGCGAGATGGCTGAGATAATAAGGGTCGACGCCGATGCAGTGGCCGCCAACCAGCCCGGGCTCGAACGGCAGGAAATTCCACTTGGTCCGAGCGGCGGCAAGCACGTCCCACACCGACACGCCGATCTTGGACATGATCTGCGCAACTTCGTTCATGAAGGCGATGTTGATATCGCGCTGAGCATTCTCGATCGCCTTGGCCGCCTCTGCCGCCTTGATCGACGCGGCGCGGAACACGCCGCCGGTGGTGATCGAGCCGTAGATCTCGGCCAGGTCCTCGACGACCTCGGCATCCTCGCCGGCGATGACCTTGGTGATCCGGTCGACGCTATGCTCGCGGTCGCCGGGATTGATCCGCTCGGGGCTGTAGCCGAGGCGGAAATCGCGCCCGCGCTGGATCCCGCCGGCACGCTCGATCTCGCCGCCGCAGATATCCTCGGTGACGCCTGGATAGACGGTGCTTTCGAACACCACGGTCGGGCGCTTCGCCGGATCGATCAACCCGCCGATCATCCGTGCCGCCGATATCACTGCGCCAAGGTCGGGCTCGTTGGCGTCGTCGACCGGGGTTGGTACGGTGACGATATAGACGTCCGCCCCGCGGCACGCCTCGACCTCGGCGGTGACCTGGAGCGCGCTTTCGCCAAGCACGTTGTCGTCGACTTCGCGCGTGCGGTCATGGCCCGAACGCAGTTCGGCGACGCGTGCCTGGTCGATATCGAAGCCAACGACCTCGAATCGGCGCGCCAAAGCGACCGCGAGCGGAAGCCCGACGTAGCCCAGTCCGACCACGACGATGGTCCGGTTATTTTTCATCAATTCCCTCGAGGCACGCGAACTGTAACTAGCGCGCCGGTTAAAGCCCGTCCGTCCTGAACGTTCCTTGACTGTGACATTTAGCCGCGACCGATGCCGAAATAGCGCAGTCCGGCGCGTTCGGCCTCGCGCGGGTCATAGACGTTGCGCAGATCGACCAGCACCTTGCCGGTCATTGCCCCAGCCAGCATCTCGAGATCGAGCGCGCGGAACTCGTCCCATTCGGTGACGATCACCAGCGCGTCGGCGCCACTTGCCGCCCCTTGCGCATCGTTGGCGAAGGTAACTCCGGGCAACAACGGCTCGGCCTGCTCGATCGCGACGGGATCGAAGGCCGCAACGCTTGCGCCCGCCTCGATCAGCCCGCGGATCAGCGGCAGCGACGGAGCATCGCGCATGTCGTCGGTGTTGGGCTTGAAGGCCAGCCCGAGCACGCCGATCCGCTTGCCCTGCAACCTGCCGCCGAGGGCTGCCGCGACCCGCCCGGCCATCGAGCCCTTGCGGCGATCGTTGACCTCGACCACCGTGCTGACGATCCGTTGCTCGACTCCGGCTGCCGCGGCCGTCTGGAGCAGCGCCAGCGTGTCCTTGGGAAAGCAGCTTCCGCCATAGCCGGGCCCGGCGTGGAGGAACTTGGAGCCGATGCGATTGTCGAGGCCGATCCCGCGCGCGACCTCCTGGACGTCGGCGCCGACCGCCTCGCACAGATCGGCGATCTCGTTGATGAAGCTGATCTTGACCGCGAGAAACGCATTGGCGGCATATTTGATCAGCTCGGCGGTGCGCCGACCGGTGAACAGGATCGGCGCCTGGTTGAGGAACAGCGGCCGGTAGATCTCGCGCAGCACCTCACGCGCATGCTCGTCCTCGGCCCCGACGACGATCCGGTCGGGAATCTTGAAGTCGCGGATCGCCGCGCCCTCGCGCAGGAATTCGGGATTGGATGCGACCGAGACGGTCTCGGCCCCCTCCTCGATCAGGATCTCGACGATGCGATCGCCGGTCCCGACCGGGACCGTCGACTTGGTCACGACCACGGCGTCGGGCGCGATGACCTTCGCCAGTTCGCGCACCGCAGCATAGACGAAGGTCAGGTCGGCATGGCCGTCACCGCGCCGTGCCGGTGTCCCGACGGCGATGAACACCGCCTCGGCGCCGTCGAGCCCGGCGGCAAGATCGGTGGTGAAGCTCAGCCTCCCGCTCGCCGCATTGGCCTTGACCAGGGCCTCGAGGCCGGGCTCCCAGATCGGCATCCGACCGGCATTGAGCGCCTCGATCTTGGAGGCATCCTTGTCGACGCAGGTCACGCGATGCCCGAAGTCGGCAAAGCAGGCTCCGGATACGAGCCCGACATAGCCGGTGCCGATCATCGCGATTCGCATTGCAGGGGTTTTCCGTCTGTGGGGCCTGCGACCGGCCGGTTCAAAGGCGGGTGCCTATTAGCCAGCGCCCTCGACAATAGCCAGTCGCAGCTGATCGAATCGACGCGGATGGACCCCGCAGGGCTGCCGCGGGTTAGACGGCGGATGCCAACTGCGCGCGACCACCGGTACATGACGCTGCGGCGCAAGTCGGCAATCAGCGTCTGGTCGCAACTGGCGATCCGCATTGCCATCCTGTTCGCTCTCTTCGCCGTCATCGTTGCCGTCCATTGGTTCGAGCGCGACAGCCTGACCGACTCGCACGACGGCGTCATCAGCTTCACCGATGTGCTCTATTTCACGATGATCAGCGTCACCACCACGGGGTATGGCGACATTGTGCCGATCTCGGACGGCGCGCGGATGTTCGACGCGTTCATCGTCACGCCCATCCGGATCATCTTCATCCTGATGCTCGCGGGCACCGCCTACACCTTTGCGATCAAGCGAACCTGGGACAAATGGATCATGCAGTCGATTCAACGAAACCTCAGCGGTCATGTCATTCTCGCCGGCTACGGGGTCAGTAACGGCAAGGCATTGAAGGAGCTGCTGAGCCGCGGTGTCGATCCACGAACCATCGTCGTGATCGACGGCCGCGAGGAAGCTCTCGACCATGCGAAGGAATGCGGCGCGACCGTGATCCAGGGCGATGCCAGCCGCAACGAAACGCTTGCGGCAGTGCGAATCGAAACCGCTTCGGCGATGCTCGTTTCCGCCGGCCGGGACGACAGCGCCATCCTGATCGTGCTGACCGCGCGGAAGATGGCGCCCAGGATCAAGATCAGCGTGACCATCCGCGAGAGCGACAATGAGGACATTGCCCGCCAGGCAGGGGCCGACACGGTCGTCAATCCGGTCAGCTTCGCCGGGCTGCTGCTGGCCAGTTCGCTGCGCGGCCCCGAGCGCGCCGACTATATCGCGGACCTCGCCAGCAACGAAGGAAGCGTGATGCTGCGCGAGCGCATCGTCACCCCCGAGGAGGAAGGCCGCTCGCCGGCCGACATCTGCACCGGTCAGGTCGTCCGCCTGATCCGCGGCGGCCAGCCTTTTGCCGCGACCGAGGCGGCCGGGTTCAAGCTCCAGGCGGGCGACACGATCCTCGAGATTATCGATAGCGCTTGAGGCCCCAAGTGCTGCTTGCACTT
>JASLBJ010000040.1 GCA_030146725.1 Sphingomicrobium sp.
TTGTTCCACCTTTGTGTCATCAAACAGGGGACATGGTGCATGACGCGATTGCCGATCGGCTTGGCTGCGCTCTCGGCTGCGGCAACTGCGGCGTGCGCGACGCCCGCCGAGGCGCAGATGAGCGCTTCCGAACCGATCGCCGCCGCGCGCTTCGTTCCCCCGCCTAAGCGACCCACGGTGCGGTGGACACCGCCAAGCCGCCTCAGCCTCGATCCGCGAGGCCTGCAGCGCGGCCGGATCGGCCTTGTCGCAGGGCACGAGCTGTCACCCGGAATGACGCTCGGCGTCGGATTGTATGACGCCCCGGCCAAGCCACGGCTCAATTCGGAGCAACGACCCGACGGGCGGCCGAAGCGCTCGCGCAAGGCCGGCGTCGGCCTGACCATGAAGTTCTAGCCGCCCGGCCGGCCTCGATCGACATGGACCAAATCCCGTTGGACCCAGTCCCGGGCAACGGCGTTCAGCCCTGTCCAGGAGAGTGAAATGACCGACCACAAGAAGAAGGGCGACTTCGATAAAGCCCGCAAGCATGACATCGGCGGCAACAAGAAGCAGGACAACAGCGACAACACGGCAAGCCGCACCGGCAACCAGAATGCCGGCCATGGCGGGCGGGACTAATTGGAACAGCGCACGCCCAAGACGCGGCTCGCCGGGATGATCGTGATCGCTTTACTGGTGATTGCGATCATCCTGCTTGCGACCGGCGCCATTCAGTTCGGCCCCCGTTAGACCCATACGGCGCTGCCAAGCGCCAGTCCGGCCGGCTAAACCCGATCGAACTCCAGCCGTTGCCGCTGCAGCTCCAACGCCAGCGGACCGTGGATGGTGCGCTGCCCCGTCTGGTCCGGCTCCGTGAACAGGCCGACCTGCGCCGGGCGGAGGTCATCCCAGCCAGGGAAGGACGTCACCGGATAGATGCAGATTCCCTCGAAGCGTACACCGCGATCGATCGCCTCGCGCACTTCGTTGCAAACGTAATAGAACCAGGCGGCTCGCGCCGAACCCTCGGCCCCCGTTTCCGACAGGAAGATCGGCTTGCCGAACCGTTCGTGAACCTCGACCAGCATGTCCGACAGCGGCCGGAAGTTGTGCTGGCCAAGCGGTACGGTCGAACCGCCGTCGATCCACTGGTTGTCGGGATAGAAATTGAAACCGAGCACATCGGCCGCATGCTCGCCACCGCCAAGTTCGGGCCACTTGCGTCCAAGCAAAACGTCATAAGCTTCGAACTGTCCGAACCTCAGCTGCTCGGCCCGCTCCCGCTCCTCATCCGACCTCGACGAAGGCAGGACGTTGATCAGCGGTTCCGCCCACGCGAAACGGCATCCCGGGTCGGCCGCCAGCATCGCCGACACCGCGGCAAGCGACGCCTTCAACAACTGGCGCTTGACCCAGCCGCGCTCCTCGATCCCGGCGCGCGGGAAATAACCGGTGTTCACCGCCCAGGTAAAAAACGAAATCTCGTTCATCGGGCAGACCAGGGCGCTCGTCCCGGTCACTTGGCGGTGAACCCGCGCCGCCTCGGCGGCGAACGCTGCGAACTGCGGCGCAAACGCATCGTCTTCCAGCCGCAGGTGGTCGGGAAGGCCGTAATGGCACAGGTCCCACGCGACCTGCACCCCAGCGGCGCAAGCGGCTTCGAGCATCGGCCGCCAGCTCGACCAGTCGTAGCGGCCCGGCTCCCGTTCGATCAGATGCCAGCGGAGGCCGTCCCGGACGGAGGCGAGGCCAAGCTCGGCACAGCGCCGGTAGTCCTCGAGCGCCAGCGCTTCATGTCCGCTACTGTGGACGAGGTCGAGGCGAACGCCATCCGGCCGGCGATGCGACGAACATTCGAATCCGGCCAGGAAGAAGCTGTTGAACATCGGGCGCCCCACACAAGCCGCCTTGAAGCACTCGGGACGCGAGTTGTTCCCGGCATTTCTCCTCATAGCCCGTTGATTTTCCAACCTGCCGGAGTGGTACAGGGCGCAAGCCTGCGCTAGGATTGCCGCCGATGAACAACCAGCAGCAAGTTCATGAAGGCGGCTGTGCGTGCGGCGCAGTGCGGTTCACCGCTTCCGGCGCTCCGCGGCGCATCGGCCTGTGCCACTGCATGACCTGCCGCAAGGCGCATTCGGCAGCGTTCAACCCGTTTGTCGTATTCGGTGCTGCAGACGTCGTCGTCGTCGGCGAGCTGCGCAACTGGGCAAGTTCGGCCGGCTACACGCGCAGCTTCTGTCCGACTTGCGGATCGCGCGTATTCGGCAGCGACGGCAGTGAAGTCGAGCTGTCGCTCGGCTCCTTCGATTCGCCCGGCACCAGCACGCCTGAGTATGAACTTTGGACGGGGCGCCGCGAGCCTTGGCTGAACGCGCTCGACGTTCCTCAATTCGAGCAGAACCGGCCGCAACTCGAGCAGGACCGGAGCTGACCGATGATCGGCGACCGCCACGTTCAATTGCTCGACTCGCTGGGCGTCAGCCCGGTGGCGACGGTGATCACCAACCCGCGCCGGGCCGACAATCCGATCGAAGTCACCAATCCGGCGTTCACCGATCTGACCGGCTATCCAGAATTTGAAGCGCTTGGGCGCAACTGCCGCTTTCTTGCCGGCGGCGGGACCGAGCCGTGGATCAGCGAGCAGCTTCGCAACGCCGTGCATAACCGTCGCGGCGTCCTCGTCGACATCCTTAACTATCGCCGTGACGGAACGCCGTTCCGCAACGGCGTGATGGTCACCCCCTTGTTCGACGAGGACGGACAACTCGAATGGTTTCTCGGCTCGCAAGTCGAGCTTGGCGACGAATCGCCCGAACTGTTTGCGCGTCGCCGAGCTCGCGCGGCCGAGCTGGTCAAGGCGCTTGCCCCGCGCCAGCGCGAAGTGCTCGAGCTGGTCGCCAAGGGCGTGCTCAACAAGCAGATCGCGCATCGGCTCGGGATCGCCGAGAAGACCGTCAAGATGCATCGCGCCTTGCTGCTCGAGCGGCTGGGTGTCGCAACCAGCGCCGAGGCGATCCGCATTGCGGTCGAAGCGGGCCTCTAGCTACCGGACAAAGGCCACCTCGGACCCGTCCGCGCGGTCGCTACATTAACCATGCAACGCCGGCCGTCACCCTCCTTCGGCCGGTGTTGCGACCGACGGCCCCTGCAGGGCCTCCGCGACAATCCGCTCGAACGCCGAACCCGTCGGAAAATCCGATCGGATCCACCGTTCCTCGATCTTGCGCAGCATCCGCGCAACCATCGGCCCCTCGGGCACGCCGCGCGCGATCAGTGCTCCGCCGCCGATCGGCAGCCGCGGCACCGACCAGTCCGCAAGTTCGGCAACGCCCGCCGCGTTCCCGCACAAAAGCAGCCGGTCGATCGCGCCTTCGATCCCCGCGCGATAGGCGAGTGCCCGCGGCGGCAGCCCGCAGTCACGATCCGCCGCACAAGCGAGCCGCTTGCGCGCGCGGTTGGAAAGCTTCAGCCGGGCGGCGATCCGTTCGGCTTGCAGCGGGTCAGGCGGAAGCAGTGCGGCAAGCCGGCGCAGCGCGTCGGCCTCGATCCGGGCTTGCGCCTCGGCCGCGATCAGCGCGCTGAGGTCGCACAACCGGTCGGGCTCGATCTCGGGCAGCACCGGCTTGAGGATCGCGCGCTGAAGCATGATCCCGACCGTCGGTGCTGGGTCGGGCAGGCCGAGCAATTTGATCAGCTCGTCGGCGATCCGCTCGCGCGACAGCGCCATCAGATCGTTGGCGCGCTGAGTGCAGGCCTCGAGCGCGGCGGAGTCGGGCTCGGCGGCCCCGAAGCGGGCATGAAAGCGGAAGTAGCGCAGGATCCGCAGATGGTCCTCCGCGATCCGCTCGAGCGGATCGCCGATGAAGCGCACGCGCCGCTCGCCAAGGTCGGCAAGTCCGCCGAAATAGTCGAATAGCTCACCGCTGATCGGATCGGCGGACAACGCGTTGATCGTGAAGTCGCGCCGCGCCGCGTCCTCGCGCCAGTCGTCGGTAAAGGAAACGGTCGCACGGCGGCCATCGGTCGAAACATCGCGCCGCAGCGTGGTGATCTCGATCGGCTCGCCCGCGACGACCGCGGTCACCGTGCCATGGGCAATCCCGGTCGGAACGGCCTTGATCCGCGCGCGCCCAAGCCTCTCGACAACCTCTTCGGGGCGGAGCCGCGTGGCCAGATCGACGTCGCTGCCGGCAAGTCGAAGCAGCTCGTCGCGCACGGCTCCGCCGACCAGCCGGGTCAGCCCCTCGCTCGCTCCAAGCGTGTGGAACAGCCACGCGATCTCGGGCTTTGCGCGCCATCGGCCGGTATCGATCTTCAGCTCCACCCCAGCCTCCGCCCGAGGTTGACGAGCATCGCCGCCGTCGCGCCCCAGATCGGCCGGCCCTGCCAGTCGATCTCGAAATAGCGGCGCTCGACGCCTTCGAACAGCACCGTCCTGCGCCGCTGGTTGGACGGCGCGAGCAGGAATCCGAGCGGCGCTTCGAACCAGTCCGCGACTTCCGCTTCATGCGGCGCAAGCGGAAGGTCGGGCGGCACGACCCCAAGCAGCGGCGTAACCTGGTAGCCGGTAATCGTTCGATAGCCGTCGAGCGTCGCCACCGGGGTCACCGCCGCCGGGTCGAGCCCGATCTCCTCCCACGCTTCGCGCAGTGCAGCGGCAGCGGGGTCTTCGCCGGGATCGATGCGCCCACCGGGAAAAGCGATCTGGCCGGCATGGGTCCGCATGTCCGGCCGCCGGACCGTCAGCACCACGCCCGGGTCGGGCCGGTCGGTCACCGCGATCAGCACTGCGGCAGGCACGGCATCGCCGCTCCCCGGTCCATCGTCACCCGGCAGCGGCGGCCTGGCCGGTGGTCCCTCGAGCGCGCTCCTTAGCCGTTCGGCAAGGCTCACGAGGCCGCATCGAGGGCGAAGAACATGCCCTCGCTCCACAGGCCCGCGGGCGCATTGCCCTCGGCGATCGCAAGCTCGGCCAGTTCGTAATACACCGGCCGCGCAAGCTCGGCTTCGAGCCCATGACGGACGAGCACGCGCGGGCTCGGTCCGGTCTCGGTCTCGACGATCATCAACGGGTGCCTGGGCCCAACGATCAGCGCATCGCCACTGTCGAGCGTCAATCCGATGCGCCGCTCGCTGCCCTGGCCCTCACTGTGCATCGCAGTCGCTCGGAACGCCGTCGATTCGACCTCGATCTCGAGCTTCTCGACCGGCGTGACGAGCATATGGCGGCCATCCGCCTCGCGCCGCAACACGGTCGCGAACAGCCGCACCATCGCCGGCCGGCGGATCGGCGCGCCGTCATGGTACCAGGTCCCGTCGCGCGCGATCCGCATCCCGGAATGCCCGCAATGCTCCGGGTTCCACTGGTCGACCGGCGGCAGGCGCCGCTCCTCGGCAAGCGCCTGCAACTGAGCAAGGCTGAGGCCCTTGAGATCGATCGGAGCGCGTGTTTCTGGCATCCAACCGCCTGTGTCATCGCACGCCGGGCGACGCAATCCGGCTTGCGCCGACGGCCCCTCTTCGTCAGGTCGTCGGTCGATGACCGCAAACGATGCCCGCACTGCAATCGTCACCGGCGCCGGCAAGCGCATCGGCGCGCGGATCGCGACGATGCTCGTAGGCGAAGGCTGGACCGTCCTCGCGCACGTTCGCCGTGCAAGCGACGATGTGCCCGCCGGTGCGCTCAAGGTGGTCGCCGACCTCGGCCAGCCCGATTGCGCAAGCCTGATCTTCGCCGGAGCGGCCGATCTCCCGCCCGTCCGGCTGCTGGTCAACAATGCCGCGCTGTTCGCCTGGGACTCGATCGAGTCCTTCGACCTCGACCGGTTCGACGCGCACATGACCGTGAACCTGCGCGCGCCGGTGCTTCTGACCCAGGCCCTCGCGGCGACCCATGCCGATGGCGAGGACGCGCTGATCGTCAATCTGCTCGACTCGAAGCTTGCCGCTCCCAACCCCGATTTTCTCAGCTACACCCTCTCGAAACAGGGGCTCGCGGGCTTGACCGAGCTGGCTGCACGGGCGCTTGCCGCGCGTGGCATCCGCGTCAATGCGATCGCCCCGGCGCTGATGCTTCGCTCGCCCGGACAGAGTGACCGGAATTTCACCGCGATGCACGGCGCCAACCCGCTTGGCCGCGGAGTCGAGCCCGAGCATCTGTGCGCAGCGCTCCGCTACCTGATCGATTCGCCTGCGGTAACCGGCGAAACGCTGCTGCTCGACGGCGGCCAACGCTTCTGGTCGCCCACCCGCGACGTTCAATTTATGGAAAGATGATGGCTGTTCCTGGAGAAACGATGACCGACCCGCCACCCCTCGAAGGCCTCGTTCCCGATCACCTGCGCGTGAGATCGACGAGTATCCTGCTCGAGGAGCTCGAGGTCGAAATCGACATCGGCTTCCATGCCTTCGAAGTCGGCACCCCCCAGCGGCTGTTGGTAACGGTCGAAATCTGGCTCGACGACCAGTCTCCGCCGGGCGGCGACGATCCGGCAAACGCCTGGGACTATGATTATCTGCGCGGCGCGATTCGCGAGCTTGCGGGCGAGCGCCGCTTCAACCTCCAGGAAACGCTCGCTTTTGCGATCTACCAGCGCTTCGGCGCGCTCCGCGGAGTCAAGGCGCTTCGAGTCGCCACGGCCAAGCCCGACATCTACCCGGATGCCAGGGGGGTCGGCGTGGAAATCCGCTCGTTTGACTGAAACTTAGCGCTTGCTGCACGCGCACCTAACGGATGTGGAACAAAAACCTTTGCGCGGCCTTTGTGCCAGCTATAAGCAGGCGCTCGCGCTGCTGATGATATGTTGATACATCGGTAGCGAACATAGCTCGGACGGGTGCGTCTGAATGTTCGGTCTGACCGCTTTCACAAGGCGGTATGTCAGGGAGTTTTGCGGCTGAATGTCCTACGCGCAACGCAAAGAGATAAGCAGCAATCGGACGGCGGCAATTGTCGTCGTCGCGCTGATCCACGTCGCACTCGGATACGCTCTGGTCACCGGCCTGGCGTATAATGTCGTCAAGCAGATGACCGAGGACACCAAGATCTTCGACGTCGAGGAGGAGCCACCGCCCCCCGAGGAGGAGCCGCCACCCCCCGAGGAGCAGCCGGACATTCCGCCTCCGCCCGAGGTGGCAGCACCGCCGCCACTGGTCCGCGTGCCTGTTCAGGAATCTCCTGTGCGCGCCGTCGAGAACCCTCCGCCGGCTCCGCCGACGCAGGTCTATCGGCCGGCACCGCCCGCACCTCCGGCGCCTCCGCCTCCGCCTCCGCCTCCGCCTCCGCCCGTGCAGCGGAGCGAGCCGAAGAGCGCCGTCGGCAGCCTCCAGGGCCTGATCCGCGACGATGATTATCCGGCGCAGGCGATCGACAATGATGAATCGGGAACCGTCTCGGTAGCCTTGTCGATCGGATCGGACGGACGCGTATCGAACTGCAGCGTGACCAATTCGAGCGGTTCACGGACACTCGATTCGACCACTTGCCGAATCCTGCAACGGCGGGCGAAGTTCACTCCGGCGATGGATAGCAACGGCAATCCGACTTCGGGATCGACAACGTCACGGATTACCTGGCGCCTTCAATAGCCGCCGCAACTGGCTTTACGTAAAAAGAGGAAGACGATTATGGCATCACCAGCTCCAGCCGCCGCCGAAAACCCGTATGGCATGATGCAGGCCCTCGAGGAGGGCGGCATCATTGCGTGGACGACGTTTGCTATCCTGGTCGCAATGTCGATCGGTACGTTCTACATTCTCTTCACCAAGCTGATGCAGCAGCAGAAGATCATCGCCCAAGGCAACAAGGTCCGTTCCAGCTTCTGGAATTCGCCTAACCTGAATGACGCTGCGACCAAGCTCGAGGCGAAGAGCGCCTATCGCTCGATCGTCGACGATGCGCTGGTTGCCCAGGAACAGCACGGCAAGCTGACCGATCCGATCGATCAGCACGACTGGATGGGGAACAGCCTTGCGCGGAGCCAGGGCGCGATCGGCGCTCGGCTCGGTGAGGGTCTCGCCTTTCTCGCCACGGTCGGCTCGACTGCTCCGTTCATCGGGCTGTTCGGAACCGTCGTCGGCATCTACCGCGCGCTGATCAAGATCGGCGCGTCGGGCCAGGCATCGATCGACGCCGTCGCCGGCCCGGTCGGCGAGGCGCTGATCATGACTGCGCTCGGGCTGGTCGTCGCGGTTCCCGCGGTGCTCGCCTACAACTGGCTGATCCGCCGCAACAGAGGCATCATGGAGGATCTCGCGGCATTCACCAACGACCTTCACGGCTATCTGATGTCGGACGGCAAGGTTAAGCCGCAGGGTGTTGGCGCAGCCGCAGCGGGCACCACTGGCCCGGGCGTTCGCGGGACCGCCCAGACGAAGTCCGGGACAGCCCCGACCCAGCCGCGCAGCGAGCCGCTCCGCACCGGTGAGACCAAGACTGCAACCCAGGCCACTCCGACCGGTGACCGCTTCTGATCGATAAGTTCTCGCGGGCGGGCAGGTTCGTCCTGTCGGCCCGCGAGACCAAGGTGGTCGAGACTATGGTGATCGAGACTGTGGTAATCGAGACTGAGATCCCGGCGAGTAACAACGTAAACGGCAAGCGGAAGGCCAAGATCCTATGTCAATGAGTGTAGGCCCGGCGGATAACGGCGACGAGCCGGTCCCGATGTCGGATATCAACACCACGCCGATGGTCGACGTGATGCTGGTGCTGTTGATCATCTTCCTGATCGCCGTCCCGGTCGTGTTGCAGTCGGTTCCGGTCAGTCTTCCCAAGGTTCGCTACGAGGCGACCACGACCAAGCCCGAGAACGTCAATCTCTCGGTCAAGGGTACGGCCGACGGCGGCTGCGAGGTGTATTGGAACCTGACCAGGGTCGACAGCACTGCGCTGCTCGACCGCGCCGTCAAGAAGCTCGAGGACGAGATCGAGCGCCAGGGCGGGGTCGAGAATTTGACCGAGGAATCGATGCCCGAGGCGCACATCCGCGGCGACATCGATACGCCGTACAAGTGCATCGGCGGAACGATCTACACCATGCAGCGCGCAGGCTTCGCCCGGGTAGGCTTCATTTCCGAGCCGCCCGCCGGCGGCGCCGTAACCCGCCTCTAGATTTAGGAGCCTTTCGCCATGGCGATGCAGACAACCGGCAGTAATGACGAAGCCGAACCGATGATGGACATGAACACGACGCCGCTGATCGACGTCATGCTGGTGCTGCTGATCATGTTCATCATCACGATCCCGATCCAGACTCACGCGGTGAAACTGGACCTGCCGCAGAATAGCAACGCGCCCTCGCCGCCGGTCGACCCGATCAAGAACAAGGTGGTGGTGACCGCCGCCGGCCAGATCCTGTGGAACGGCAGTCAGGTCAACCAGCAGCAATTGCGTCAGTATCTCGACGTTTCGCAGCAGATGAATCCACTTCCGGAACTCCACCTCCAGCCCGAGCCGACCGCTCGCTACGAAACGGTCGACGAGGTTCTTGCGATCACCAAGCAGGCCAAGGTCGAGAAGATGGGCTTCGTCGGCAACGAGGCGTACCAGACCTTTTAGCGCGCCTCGCATTTTCTACATGGCTGGGGCGGCCTTCGCGGGCCGCCCCTTTTTGCTTCGACGATCCCGCTCCCGGCGGGCCTGCCACGAAAAGGCGATGAGCCGATCAACATGACCGATGCAACAGGCTTCGCCGTCATCATCCTTGCCGCCGGCCAAGGCACCCGAATGCGTTCCGACACGCACAAGGTGCTTCACCCGATCGCGCGGCGTCCGCTGCTGCTGCACCTGCTCGACGCCGTCGACGGCCTGGGCGCGAAAAAGCGTGTCGTGGTGGTCGGCAAGGGGCGCGACCAGGTCGAGCGCGCGCTCGGCGGCCACAACACCACCGTCGCTTTCCAGGCCGAACAGAAAGGCACCGCGCACGCGGTCGCCCAGGCCGCCGAAGCGCTTGCCGACTATGACGGCGCGGTGCTGGTGCTCTACGGCGACACGCCGTTCGTCGCGCGCGCAACGCTGCAGCGAATGCTCGAGCGGCTTGGCAGCGCCGATCGGCCGGGCGTCGTCGTCCTCGCATCGCGCCCCGCCGATCCTGCGGCCTACGGACGCATCATCCTCGGCGAAGGCGACCACATCGCCAAGATGGTCGAGTTTCGTGATGCGAACCCCGCAGAGCGTGCCGTCGACCTGTGCAATTCGGGCATGATGGCGCTCGGCGGGCGCGACCTGTTCCGCTGGCTTGCCCGGGTCGACAACGACAATGCCGCCGGTGAATATTACCTCCCCGACGTCGTCAACATCGCCGCTGCCGAAGGCCGCACCGCAGTCGTGATCGAAGGCGACCCCTATGAAACCGCCGGGGTCAACAGCCGCGCCGAACTCGCCCATCTCGAACTCGAGTGGCAGCGCCGCCGCCGCGAACAGGCGCTCCACGAAGGCGCGACGCTGATCGATCCCGAAAGCGTATGGTTCGCCTACGACACACGGCTCGGCCGCGACGTCACCGTCGAGCCGCATGTCGTGTTCGGCCCCGGAGTCGCGATCGCCGACGGTGCGACGATTCACGCGTTCAGCCATATCGAAGGCGCGACCATCGGCGCCGGTGCAGGCATCGGCCCGTTCGCCCGAATCCGGCCGGGAACCGTGCTCGCCGAACGCACCAGGGTCGGCAATTTCGTCGAGCTCAAGAACGCCAACGTAGCCGCCAACGCCAAGGTCAACCATCTGTCCTACGTCGGCGACGCAGAGGTCGGCGAGCGCGCCAACATCGGCGCAGGTACCATCACCTGCAACTACGACGGCTTCGGCAAGTACCGCACGATCATCGGCGCAGGCGCGTTCATCGGCTCCAACACCGCACTGGTCGCCCCGGTCAGCGTCGGCGACGGTGCCATCGTCGGTGCCGGTTCGGTGATTACCAAGGACGTCGAAGCCGACAGCCTCGCCCTCGAGCGCTCCGAACAGCGCGGCCTCGCCGGCTGGGCGAAACGCTTCCGCGAGCGCATGACGACGAATAAAGGATAAGAGCTGGAACGCTCGCTTCCCGGTAACTCTCACGACGAAAGCTAGGCCACCATGTGCGGAATCGTTGGAATCGTCGGCAAGGACAAGGTCGCCGAGCGCCTGTTCGCCGGGCTCAGGCGGCTTGAGTATCGCGGCTACGATTCGGCCGGCATCTGCACGATCGACGACGCCGCGCTCGACCGTCGCCGGGCAGAGGGCAAGCTCGACAATCTCGGGGCCGAGCTCAAGCGTGACCCGCTCGGCGGGATCATCGGCATCGCCCACACGCGCTGGGCCACCCACGGGCCCCCAACCGTCAGCAACGCTCACCCGCATATCGCCGGCCCCGTCGCGCTGGTCCACAACGGCATCATCGAGAACTTCAAGCCACTGCGCGACGAGCTGATCGCAGCGGGCCGCACCTTCCTCAGCGAGACCGATAGCGAGGTCGTCGCGCACCTCGTCGCGCGTGAGGTCGAGAACGGCGCCTCGCCGGAGGACGCGGTCGCAGCCATCCTCCCGCGCCTTCACGGCGCGTTCGCCATCGCCTTCCTGTTCCGCGATCATCCCGACCTCATCATCGGCGCGCGGATGGGTGCGCCGCTGACCGTCGGCTACGGCGACGGTGAGAATTACCTCGGCTCCGATGCGCTTGCGCTCGCCCCGCTGACCCAGCGCATCGCCTACCTCGACGAGGGCGACTGGGCGGTGCTCAAATCGGGCGAAGTCCGCATCTTCGATCGCGACAACCAGCCCGTCGAGCGGCCGATCGTCCAGTCCGGAGCGACCTCCGCCCCGATCGAAAAGGGCAATTACCGCCACTACATGCAAAAGGAGATCTTCGAGCAGCCGGTGGTGGTCGCCCAGACCCTCCAGAGCTATGTGCGCCCGTTCGAAGGCCAGGTCGCGCTGCCCGATGCCGGGTTCGACCTCGCCGCGGTCGAACGCATGACGATCGTCGCTTGCGGCACCAGTTTCTACGCCGGCCTGGTCGCCAAATACTGGATCGAGAAATTCGCACGCGTCCCCGTCGACATCGATGTCGCATCCGAGTTTCGCTACCGCGAGCCGGTGCTTGCACCCGGCGGTCTGGCGCTGTTCATCAGCCAGTCGGGCGAGACCGCGGACACGCTTGCAGCGCTTCGCCACGCGCGCGCCGAGCACCAGCGGATCGCCGTTGTCGTCAACGTCCCGACCAGCTCGATGGCGCGCGAGGCGGACCTGCTGCTGCCGACCCACGCCGGTCCCGAAATCGGGGTCGCCTCCACCAAGGCGTTCACCTGCCAGCTCGCGGTGCTTGCCGCGCTTGCGGCGAACCTCGCCCGCGCCAAGGGCCGCCTCGACCCGGACCAGGAACGCGAGATCGTCGGCCATCTGCAGCGGGCGCCAGCGGCGATCAACGCCGCGCTCAACCATGACGAAGAGATCGCCGCCATGGCGCATCTCATCGCCCCCGCGCGCGATGTCCTCTACCTCGGCCGTGGCCCCGACTATCCGATGGCACTCGAAGGCGCGCTCAAGCTCAAGGAAATCAGCTACATCCATGCCGAAGGCTATGCCGCGGGCGAGATGAAGCACGGCCCCATCGCACTGATCGACGAAGCCGTCCCGGTGATCGTCCTCGCGCCGTCCGGGCCTTTGTTCGAAAAGACCGTCAGCAACATGCAGGAAGTGCGGGCACGCGGCGGCAAGATCGTGCTGGTCAGCGATGCCCGCGGGCTCGCCGCGGCGGGCGAGGGCTGCATGGCGACGATCGAGATGCCCGAGGTCCATCCGCTGATCGCCCCGCTGGTCTATGCGGTCCCGGTGCAACTGCTCGCCTACCATGTCGCAGTGCTCAAGGGCACCGACGTCGACCAGCCGCGCAACCTCGCGAAAAGCGTCACGGTCGAATAATCGAGCGCGATGCATCTTCTCCCCGACGGTTCGGCACCACCCGCTCCGCAGATCAGCTTCGATGACTTCCTCAAGGTCGACATCCGCATCGGCACGGTGGTCGCGGCGGAACCCTATCCCGAGGCTCGCAAACCGTCGATGAAGCTAGACATCGACTTCGGCCCGGTGATCGGCCGCAAGCGCTCGTCAGCGCAGATCGCCGCCAACTACGCTCCCGGGCAGCTGGTCGGGCGCAAGGTCGCCGCAGTTGTCAACTTCCCGCCGCGGCAGATCGGCAAGTTCATGTCCGAAGTGCTGACGCTCGGCTTTCCGGATGCAGCCGGAGAGGTGGTGCTGGTTGCGCCAGACCTGCCGGTCCTCGACGGCGCGCGGCTGTTCTGATGGTCGCCCGCGCGCTGCGCCTGACGATCGACGGAACGGCGCTGGCCGCCAACTGGCGCTGGCTTGCCGACCGCGCCGGCACCGCCTGCGGCGCGGCGATCAAGGCGAACGGCTACGGGCTCGGCGCGACCGATGCATTGCGCGTGCTGGGGGAGGCGGGCTGCCGCGATTTCTTCGTCTCGACCTGGTCCGAGGCGGCCGAACTCGGGCAACTTCCGGAAGGCGCGAGCCTCGCCGTGCTCCACGGGGTCGGTACCGACGATCTCGAAACGGCACTGGCCTCGCCCGCGCGGCCGGTCCTCAACAGCGTCGCCCAGGTTGCCCGCTGGAAAGCCGCAGCACCGGGCCGTCCCTGCGACGTGATGGTCGACACCGGCATGAACCGTCTCGGCCTCAGGACCGACGAGATCGCCGCGCTCGACGGCCACGCGATCGACACGCTGATGAGCCATCTCGCCTGCGCCGACGAGGATCACCCGCTCACCGCAGTCCAGCTGCAGCGCTTCCGCGAGGTCGCCGCAGCGATCCCGGCCAGACGCTACAGCCTCGCCAACTCGGCCGGCATCTGCCTCGGCCCCGATTACGCGTTCGACCTCGTACGCCCCGGCCTCGCCCTCTATGGCGGAGTGCCCCGAGCAGAGGCGGCAGCGCACATCCGCCAGGTTGCGCGACTCGAGGCAAGGGTGCTGCAGCGCCGCACCATCCGCGCCGGTGAGAGCTGCGGCTACGGCGCGACCTTCGTTGCGATCGCCGACACCGAAGCGGGAATCGTCAACCTCGGCTATGCCGACGGATATCTGCGTGGCTTTTCCTCACGCGGCGCGGCGTTCTCGGGCGAGTTTGCGCTGCCGGTCATCGGACGCGTGTCGATGGATCTGATCGCGCTTGGCTGCGACGCCGCGCCGCACCTCGAGGAGGGCGACTGGGTCGAGCTCGACTATGACCTGCCGACCGCGGCCGAAGCCTCGGGCCTGTCGCAATATGAACTGCTTACCGGGCTGGGTCAGCGGTTCGAGCGCCGCTGGCTGGGCTGATCAGCGGCGGAAGTAGCCGGCGCGGAGCAGCTGGAGCGCGCGCTCGGCGACTTCGCCCGAGCTGACGGTGCGGCCATTGCCAAGCACCAGCTCGACCTCCTCGGCCCGCTGAGCCCGAAGGAACATCCGCTCGGCCTGCTCGGTCCGCCCGGTGCGCGCATAGACCTGGCCGATGTTGATCAGGCGCGCCGGATCGTAGCGCGCAACCGCGCCGCTCTTGAGCTGAAGCTCGGCAGTCCGGAGATCGTCGGCTGAGAGCGCTTCGAACCCGAGCGAGCCGCGCGGATAGCCAAGCTCGGCCTGCTGCGCGGCAACCGGCGCGGCAAGCGCCGCCAGTCCAAGTGCAAGTCCTGCGAGAACATGTGCTTTCATGGCTTCGACCTCCGTTACGACCCGGAGTGTAACAGCGTTGAAGTTCAACTGCAACTAAACTGTCAACGAACAGTCATATCTCCGTCATGTAGGCTGCAGCGGGGAAGGCGGCGTCTTCGGCCGATAGCGACACAGGTCGATAACCGGGCACTTCCAGCACAGGGGAAGCCGTGCCTTGCACGTGTAGCGGCCGTGCAGGATCAGCCACTGATGCGCATCGCGCCGGAACGGCTGCGGTGTGACCTTGTCCAGCACCAATTCGACGTCGAGCGGGGTCTTGCCCGGCGCGAGTCCGGTGCGATTGCCGACCCGGAGAATGTGCGTGTCGACCGCGAACGTCTCCTGTCCGAACGCGGTGTTGAGCACGACATTGGCGGTCTTGCGGCCGACTCCAGGCAGCGCCTCCAGCGCCTCACGGGTACGCGGCACCTCGCTGCCATGATCGCGCACCAGCGCCTCGCTCAGCGCCACGACGTTCTTCGCCTTGGTGTTGAACAGGCCAATGGTGCGGATCGCGTCGCGCACTTCGTCTTCGCCGAGCGCAATCATCTGCTCGGGGGTCTGGACGCGCGCGAACAGCGGTCGCGTGGCGAGATTGACGCTGACATCGGTGGCCTGCGCCGACAGCACCACGGCGACGAGCAGGGTGTAGGGATTGCTGTATTCGAGCTCGGTGACCGGCGCCGGATTGGCCTCGGCCAGCCGCCGGTAGAACTCAAAAACCTGCGCCGGCTTCACGGCTCGCCGATAACGTCGCGCATCGAGTAACTCCCCGCCGGCCGCCCGACCAGGAACCGCGCGGCGGCCAGCGCGCCGCGAGCGAAGATCGCCCGGCTCTCGGCGCGGTGCGACAGGACCAGCCGCTCCTCTGGACCAAGGAACATGACGTCGTGATCGCCTGCGACCGTTCCCCCGCGAAGCGCGGCAAAGCCGATTGACCCCGGCTTGCGGGTCAAGCCGGTGCCCTGTCGGCCGCGAGTCGCATCGAGCGCCACCCCGCGGCCGGCCGCGGCCGCCTCGCCCAGCGACAGCGCCGTCCCCGATGGCGCATCGGCCTTCATCCGGTGATGCGTTTCGGCAATCTCGATGTCCCACTCCGGGCCGAGCATCGCCGCGGCCTGCTCGACCACCGCGGCAAGCACGGCGACTCCAAGCGACGTGTTCGATGCCTTGAGCACCGCGATCTGCTCGGCCGCCGAAGCAATCCTGCGGCTCGCGAAATCGTCGAGTCCGGTCGTCCCGATGAGGATCGGGATCCCCGCGCCGATCGCCCGGTCGAGGCTCGACTGCAGCGCCGAAGGCGCCGAAAAATCGATCAGTACGTCGCCATGGTCAGGATCGAGCGCGAAGCCCTCATCCTCGGCGACCGCTGCAGCGATCGCCAGTCCCATCCGCCCGCGCGGCGCGAACAGGGCGATCCGGATCGGCTGATCGTCGGTTCGCATCGGTTCGCTCTCTGGTGTCGGGCTCATTCCTGCGCAATGCCCAGCCGCCGCGACAATGCAAGCGCCGCGGCCGGAGCGCGAACCTTCGCGCCATTGATCATGAAGACATAGACATCGCGCCCGTCAGCCTGCCAGGCGCCCGCGCGCGCAGCAAAACCGTCGAGCGCCGCCTCGTCGTAGCCGGTCTCGACCTCCTCGCGCATCCGCTGCAGCCGCGCGTAGGCAAAGCTTGCGGTATCGGCGTCGATGCACGGGAACTCGTCGTCATCGCCGAACACCACCGCGACGTCATGCGCCCGGCACAGGTCGAAAAAGGCCTCATCCGCGAAGCTCTCGTGCCGCGGCTCGATCACGTGGCGGAGCGGCAGCCCGTCGAGCTCGCGCGGAAGCAGGTCGAAAAAGGCGGCGATATCGTCGGACTCGAACCTCCGCCGCGCCGCAAGCATCCACAGGATCGGCCCGAGCTTGGGTCCAAGCGCCGACAGGCCTTGCGAAAGGAAATTGCCGATACCCTCGCCGGCATCCGCCATCCGCGGCCGGGTGACGCAGAACCGCGAAGCCTTGACCGCGAACTGGAAGCCATCCGGCACCGCCGCCGCCCACGCAGCCCAGCTTGCCGGGCTCTGCCGGCCATAGAAGGTCGCGTTGATTTCGAGTCCCCCGAACTGCCGCGCCGCAAATGCAAGCTCGCGCGACTGCGCCAGCCCCGGCGGATAGTAGACCCCGCGCCATGGCGGTAACGTCCAGCCGCCGATCCCGACACGGATCGTGTTCACGGCGCGTCAGGGCTGCGGCGGCCGGGCCGAGTCCTGCGACGCGACGACCTGCCAGCGCCCGTCGCGGAACATCCACACATCGGTCCAGATCAGCCGCGCATCGGGTCCGCCGTTGCGGCGGGTCAGGCTCTCGGCGCCTTGCGCGATCA
>JASLBJ010000105.1 GCA_030146725.1 Sphingomicrobium sp.
CGTTCGCCAGATGCTGCAAAAGGTCGAGATCGTCGACGGCGGCGACACCACGCTGCTCAAGGAGGAGCAGGTCGATCGCGAGGAGATGGACGAGGTCAATTCGCGGCTGGTGAAGAACCAGAAGCCGGCGACGGGCAAGCCAATCCTGCTGGGGATCACCAAGGCCAGCCTGCAGACCCGCAGCTTCATCTCGGCCGCATCGTTCCAGGAAACGACGCGGGTGCTGACCGAGGCCTCGGTCCAGGGCAAGATCGACACGCTCAACGGGCTCAAGGAGAATGTCATCGTCGGCCGCCTGATCCCGGCGGGCACCGGCGCCGGCATGAACCGCCTGCGGGTCGCGGCATCGAGCCGCGATGCGTCGCTCCGGGCTGCCCAGCGCAAGATCCAGGAGTCGCTGATCCTGCCCGACAGCGCCGCCGAGGAGCATGCCGCCGAACTGGCGCAGGGTCCCGAGGCTGCGACCCACAGCAACCCGCTCGAGTCCGTTACCCCGTCGGGTCACGGCACCGATGCGGACGCCGGGGACTATTTGCAGGACTAGGCGGCTGCAGGACTAAGTGGACCACATGAGAGCGCCAGCTGTCCGGGAGGTTGCCCGGCCTGGCCTCTCAAGGCCGCTCTCCCGGACACATAAAAAAACCCCGCCGGCGCAAACCGGCGGGGTTTTTCCATATGCACTTGCGGGCCGGTCGACCTGAGCCTTGCGGGCCCGCTGTCGCCTGCCGATCAGCGCATCAGATCAGGTGTTCTTGTCGACCTCGTTGGCGACGCTGTTCACGTCCGCGGCTGCGCCACGAACGGTGTTGCACGCGGCCACGGTGAGCGACCCGCCGATCAGTACTACGGTCATCAGCTTGCGAATCATGCTACTCTCCTCGTCTTACTCCATGGAAGAACGTCATAGCCTGCAAACGGCTCCATTGCGCAGCCGTAATTTTCGACAAGGTAGCGGAATGGGCCTAAATTGCTACAGGGGCGGCAATGTGCGGGTGCGGCTCGTACGCCTCAAAGGCGAAATCCTCGGGTTCATAATCGAACAGTGACTGTCCCCGATCCTTGAGGATCAGCTGCGGCAGAGACCGCGGCTCGCGTGCCAGCTGCAGCCGCGCCTGCTCGAGATGGTTGGAATAAAGGTGCACGTCGCCCCCGGTCCACACGAATGTCCCCGGCTCGAGCCCGCACTCCCGCGCGAGCATATGCGTCAGCAGGGCATAGCTTGCGATGTTGAACGGCACGCCAAGGAAGAAATCCGCACTGCGCTGGTAAAGCTGGAGATTGAGCCGCCCGGCCGCGACCTGGGTCTGGAACAGGCAGTGGCACGGCGCCAGCGCCATCGCCCCGAGCTCGCCCGGGTTCCACGCAGTGACGATCTGGCGGCGCGAGTAGGGATCACGGCGGATCAGCTCGACCAGTCCGGCAATCTGGTCTATGTGGGCCCCGTCCGCGGCTTCCCACGCCCGCCATTGCTTGCCGTAGACCGGCCCGAGATCGCCGTTCTCGTCGGCCCACTCGTCCCAGATGCTGACCTTGCGCTCGTTGAGCCAGCGCGTGTTGGTGTCGCCTCGAAGGAACCACAACAATTCGACGATGATCGATCGCAGGTGAAGCTTCTTGGTCGTCAGCAGCGGGAAGCCCCGGCCGAGGTCGAACCGCAGCTGCGCCCCGAACAGCGACAGCGTACCGGTGCCGGTCCGGTCCTGCTGCTCGACGCCCTCGTCGAGGATGCGCTGCATCAGTTCTAAGTATTGCTGCATCGCAAGATGCCTAGCCAAGCCACGCAGGAATTCAATGCGACTTGCAATATATTGATATTTGTAGTTAATCCAAGTGAACGTTTGTCCGATGACGTGTCTGTCGAGACTCGCCGCGGGGTTCACCGTTTGCTTGCTCGGCACGATGTCGTAAAAGATTGGAAACCGAGATGAGCACCCAGCCTGTGTGGAAGAAACTGCCGTGGATCAAACCGGCCGTTCGCGATATCCCGGTATCGCAGGCACTGATCGAAGCGATCCTCGCGCAGGCTGCAAGGCACCGCCGATAATGGGTACCCTCCGCTGACCAAGCCGGAATGGACCCACCTTCGGTCCATAAGCGACGCGGTTCAAGTGGCGCCCCACCCCGTACCCCAGTAGCTTGCCGGCATGCGATACCAGCGTGCCGAACCTGCCCTGAAGCTCGATGGCTTTGCCGCCGCCCGGTCCTATTTTGCCGGCTGCTTCGCCGATGCCAATCCCGGTCGTGAGACCCTGTGGGTCGCCCATGTCGACGAACAAGCCCGCTGCCTGCACCTGTCGCGTCACGACGGAGATGCGTCAGCCACGGACTTCCCGCTGCGGTCGATCATCGCCGATGCGGCGACGCACGGCAGCGCCGGGATCCTCATCGCCCACAACCATCCAAGCGGCGACGCCCGACCAAGCGATTCGGACTGCCGCGCGACCCGCCGGCTGGCCACCGCCGCAGAAGCGCTCGACTGCACGCTCGTCGACCATCTGGTATTCGGCGGCCGCGAGTGCAGCAGCTTTCGCCGCCTCGGCCTGCTCTAAAGCTTGCAGCGCCTGATCGCCGACGGCTGCGGCCGCGGCCGGGCGACCCTGAACGACGCGAAATAGGCATCCCCGCCGACCAGCGGCACCTGCCGGACCCGCTCGAGCCCGACCGCGGCGAACTCGCACGCAAGCAGCGCGGGCGGAATCCCGTGCTGCTTGGTCGGGCGGTTGGAATCGACCACGACCACTTCGCCGCCCGGCTTGAGCCCCTCGCGCAGGTGCCACAGGAACTCGTACGGCGATTCAACCTCATGATACATGTGGACGAGCAGCACCCGGTCGAACGATCGCGGCGGCAGCATCGGGTCCTCGGGCTTGCCCAGCCGCACCGCCACATTGTCGAGACTCTCGCGCTGGACCCGCTGGATCAGCAGATTGTGCGTCTGGGGAACGATATCTGTCGCCAGGACCCGCCCCCGCCGTCCGACCGCGGGCGACAGCCGGATCGTGTAATAGCCCTCGCCGGCGCCGATGTCGGCAACCCACATGCCCGGCGCGATGCCTGCCAGCCGCATCACCTGGTCGGCCTCTCCCACCCGGTCGCGCGCATCCTCGGTCGAGAAGCTGTCGCTGACGATCGGCGCAACTGGCCGGTGCGCCTTCGGGAATCTCTGCTCGACAGGTTCAGCCCCGCGGCAAGATGCCAGCACGGCTACCACGACCAGTACCCAGCCGCCGCTCTTCTTCAGGACGGAGAGCGGCCTACTCCACATCCTCGACCTCGACCCGTTCGCCCGTCACCCGCTGCGACAAGGCCGCGGCCATGAACCGGTCGAGCTCGCCGTCCAGCACATCGCCCGGCGCGGTCGAAGTCACCCCCGTGCGCAGATCCTTGACCAGCTGGTAAGGCTGCAGGACGTAACTGCGGATCTGGTGCCCCCAGCCGATGTCGGTCTTGTTCGCCGCGGTGACATCGGCCTCGGCCTCGCGCTTCTGCAGCTCGGCCTCGTACAGCCTGGCGCGAAGCTGGTTCATCGCCTCGGCCTTGTTCTTGTGCTGCGATCGCTGATTCTGGCACTGCACAACGATGTTGGTCGGCAAATGCGTGATCCGCACCGCACTGTCGGTGGTATTGATGTGCTGCCCGCCCGCCCCCGACGCGCGATAGGTGTCGATCCTCAGCTCGCTTTCGACGATCTCGATGTCGATATTCTCGTCGACCACCGGATAGACCCACACGCTCGCGAAACTGGTGTGCCGCCGAGCCGCCGAATCATACGGGCTGATCCGCACCAGCCGGTGGACCCCGCTCTCGGTCTTGGCATAGCCATAGGCGTTCTCGCCCTTGAGCATCAGCGTCGTCGACTTGATCCCCGCCTGCTCGCCCGCGTGATGATCGATCAGCTCGACCTTCATCCCCCGCCGCTCGCCCCAGCGCTGGTACATCCGCGCAAGCATCCCCGCCCAGTCCTGGCTCTCGGTCCCGCCGGCGCCGGCATTGACCTCGATATAGGTGTCGTTGCCGTCGGCTTCCCCGGCGAGCAGCGCCGCGACCTTGTCGCGCTCGGCCCGCTCGGCAAGCTCGGCAAGGCTCGCCAGCGCATCCTCGACCATCGACTGGTCGCCCTCGGCCTCGGCCATCTCCATCAGTTCGGTCGTGTCCGCCAGTTCGCTCTCGATCGCGCGAGTCGCGCTGATCGCCTCGTCCAGCCGCCGCCGCTCGCGCATCACCGCCTGCGCCGCCTTGGGGTCCTCCCACAGGCTGCTGTCCTCGACCTGCGCGTTGAGCTCGTCGAGCCGCCGCAGCGCGCGATCCCACTCGAGGAAGCGGCGAAGCAGCGCGACGGCGGCATTGATCTGATCGACATGGGCTTGCGCTTCGGCGCGCATGATGTTCGCTCCATCGGTGCCGCCGCGGGTTCGCGGCGGGATATCCTTGCCTGGCCCACCGGGCCGCGGCCTGCCTGTTAGGTGTTCGGGGCCGGTTGCGGCAAGCTCGGCGCGGGCGCAGGCGCGGGCTGCGGTGCCGGAGCCGGAGCCTGGACCGGATCGCGCGCCGGCGGCGCCGTCCGCCGGGCTGCAGCCGCTCGCGGCCGGCTCCTCTCCGCCGCCGCCGCGGCCTGCCGAGCGGGGCGCGCCCGTGCCGCATTGCCGAAATCCCCGCGATACGCGCCGCCGCTTGCGGTCCGGAACGACCGGCGCGCTTCGGTCTGCGGCTGGAACGCCTCCCAGATCACCGACGACTTGGGATCCTCGGTCACCGGGAAGCTGCCGAGCACACGGCGGCCGCTGCCGCGATCGACCCGCACCCAGCGGATCCCCGCGGGCGCCACGAACGGCACCTTGGGCATGTCCTTGAGCGCGGCCTGCGCCCACTGCTTGAAGATCGGCGCCGCGATCCGCCCGCCCTGGGCATAGCCGCCCATGCTGCGCGGCTGGTCGTAGCCAAGGTAGACGCCGGCAACGACCTCGGGCGACCCGCCGACGAACCACACGTTGGTCGGGCCGCTGGTGGTCCCGGTCTTGCCGAACAATGG
>JASLBJ010000140.1 GCA_030146725.1 Sphingomicrobium sp.
GCGAGCTTCATCTCGCCGTTCGTCGGCCGCCACGACGACGTCGGGTTCGACGGCATGCAGCTGATCGCCGACATCCGCATGATCTACGACAATTACGACTTCGCGACCGAGATCCTGGTCGCCTCCGTCCGCCACCCGATCCATGTCGTCGAGGCCGCCAAGCTCGGCGCCGACGTGATGACCGCCCCGCCCAAGATCATCCACCAATTGTTCAAGCACCCGCTGACCGACGCGGGCATCGCCGGTTTCCTCAAGGACTGGCAAGCGAGCGGCCAGACCATTTCGTGAGTCCATCCGCAAACGGCTGGACCTCGCCTAACTATCGCGCGAGCGGCCGGGGCGTTTCGTGAGTTTACCCGCAAGCAACTGAAAGATCGGCTAAATCCCGGTTGTAGGAAAATAAACCGATCGGGCGTACCATCGCGCCCATGGGACAGGTCATCCAGTTCGAGGAACGTGCGGTCGCAAGCCTGCGGCAACGCCTCGGCCTGGTCGAGGAAGCCAACCAGGACCTGATTGCCTTTGCCCGTGGCCACTCGGGCGCAGTGACATCGATCCATCTGGCGGTGCTCGCAGCGATGGACGCCGACAGCATGGACAGCCTGCTTCATGTCGTCACCCAGGAATGGCCGTTGATCCTCGGCATCGACGCCGTCGCACTGGCGCTGATCGTCGGCGACCAGGGCTTCCGCGCCGACGGCAACGGCGTCGAGGAGATCGAATCGCAGATGCTTGCGCGCTCGATCGAGCAGGTCGCGGGAGTCGAGATGCGGACGGTCGAGCGCGGCCATCCCCTGTTCGGCCCCGCGTGCGACCTGATCCGGGCCGAGGCCCTGATCCGCATCGATTGCGAGTCGCCGCTGCCGAGCGGCCTCATCGCGCTCGGCCAGCGTACGCCACAGAGCCTCGACGCCCGCCATGGCTCGGAATTGCTGATGTTCCTCGGACGAAGCCTTGCCGCTATGCTGCGCCGGTGGCTGACCGACCAACCCCCCACGAGCTGACGCCCGCTGAGCTGACGCGCGACGAGCCGACGCCTGCCGAGCTGACGCCCAACGAGCTGACGGGCGCCGAACCGGCCGCGGCGCATCCGGCGCGCACGCTTGCCGAGCGCTGGCAATCGCATCTGCTGCACGACCGCCGGCGCTCGCCGCACACCGTCCGCGCCTATGTCGCGACCGCCCACCGCTTCATCGACTTCCTCGGTCAGTATCGCGGCGAGGCGATCGGCCGCTTTGCCTTGCTGGCGATCAAGGCGTCGGACCTTCGCGCCTTCCTCGCCGAGCGCCGTGGCGGCGGTCTCGGGCCCTCGTCCGCGGCGCGGGAGATGTCGGCGGTTCGTGCATTCCTGACCTTTGCCGCCGAGCAGCAAGGCGAGGTTCCGCAGCTCCCGCGGACCCGCGCGCCCAAGCGCCCGCGAACCTTGCCGCGTCCAGCCTCGCCCGCCGATGCCCTCGGACTTGCCGAAGATGCTCGCGACGGCGCGTCCGAGGAGTGGATCGGCGCTCGCGATCTCGCCATCCTGCTGCTGCTCTACGGGGCCGGCCTGCGGGTCGCCGAAGCCTTGTCGCTGACCGCCCGGGCACTTCCGCTCGGAACGACGGTCCGGATCACCGGCAAGCGCTCGAAGACGCGGGTGGTGCCGGTGCTACCCGCAGTTGCGGAGGCGGTCGCCGACTATGTGCGGCAATGTCCCTATCTGCGCGTCGGCGATGCGCCATTGTTCGTCGGCGCGCGCGGCGGACCGCTCAATCCCGATCTGGTGCGTCGCTCGGTCCGGGCTGCGCGCAAGCGTCTCGGATTGCCCGACACGCTCACTCCCCATGCGCTTCGCCACAGCTTCGCAACCCATCTGCTCGCCCGCGGGGCCGACCTGCGCGCACTGCAGGAACTGCTTGGGCACGCAAGCCTGTCGTCGACCCAGATCTACACCGCAGTCGACGCTGCGCGGCTGCTCGACGTCTACCGCCACGCGCATCCACGCGCCTGAGATCGTCGTCCCGAGATCATCGTCCTGATGGAGGAGGGTTGTCGCGACGGGAGGCCAGTGGGGGAGCCAACAACCGCCGCGACATGGCACTGTTAACCGGTCGCCAGTGAAGACAATCCTAAACAACCGATCTGGATAGTGTTGCAGGCGAGCGACCGTGGCGTGCTCTGCCGTTCCAGACACCGGAATGGATTATTTGCTGTCCTGATTGTCCCGGCGATGGCGCCACAGCCGCCACAGATAACCGCCGAGCAGGACTGCGAGCACCGCGTTGGAAACCGGACCGATCATCTTCTCGACATCGGCGACATTCTCGCCAAGCTTGTAGCCCGCGCCCGCCAGCAGGGCGGTCCAGCCCAGCGTCCCCAGGGTCGAGGCGAAGAAAAAGGTCTTGAACCGCATCCGCAGCAGGCCTGCCGGGACCGACACCAGCGAGCGCACCGTCGGCAGCATCCGCCCGAGCATGACGAAGAAGGTGCCGTGCTGCGCGAACCAGCCCTCCGCGCGCTGGACCTCGCGCCAGTCGAGCGTCAGCCAGCGTCCGTAGCGGTCGATCAGCGGTTTGAGCCGATGCACCCCGAGCGCCCGGGCCGCGAGGTACCAGACGATATTGCCGAGCATCGCGCCCGCGGTGCCGCTGGCGATTACATAGGGCAGCCACATCCTGCCCTGCGACGCGGCAACGCCGGCGACGGGCATGATTACCTCGGACGGAATCGGCGGGAACACCGTCTCCAGGAACATCAGGAACCCGACCCCGAGATAGCCCGATTGCTCGATCAGGCGAACGACCCAGTCACCCATCGGTCAGGCCTGCAGGCGGTCGGCGAGACGCCGCTCGATGGCGTCCCATATGATGCTCGCAGTGTCACCACCATCGAACCGGTCGAGCGCGACGATCCCGGTTGGCGAGGTAACGTTGATCTCGGTCAGCATCCCCCCGATCACGTCGATCCCGACAAACAGCAGCCGGCGCCGCTTGAGCTCGGGGCCAAGCGCCGCGCAAATCTCCCGCTCGCGCTCGGTCAGCCGGGTCGCTTCGGCACGCCCCCCGGCCGCAAGGTTCGAGCGGATCTCGCCGACACCGGGACGGCGATTGATGGCGCCCGCAACTTCGCCGTCGACCAGGATGATGCGCTTGTCGCCCTCGGCAACGGCCGGCAGGAACGCCTGGGCGATGAACGGTTCTGGCCAGATGCGGCTGAACAGCTCGGCAATCGACGCCAGGTTCATCCCGTCGCGCGGCACCCGGAACACGGCCGCGCCGGCATTCCCGTGAAGCGGCTTGAGGACGATCTCGCCATGGGCCGCATGGAACCGCCGAAGCTCGTCGAGCGAGCGGGTGATCAGCGTCGGCGGCATGAAGCGCGCAAAGTCGAGCACGAACAATTTCTCGGGACAGTCGCGAACCGACGCCGGGTCGTTGACCACCAAAGTCTCGCCCGCGATCCGCTCGAGCAGATAGGTTGCGGTGATGTAGCCGATGTCGAACGGTGGGTCCTGCCGCAGCAGGACGACGTCGACGTCGGAAGCGAGGTCCAACTGGGCGGGCTCGCCCGCGGTGAAGTGGTCGCCCTGCACCCGCTGGACAGTCACGGAACGGGCAATCGCTCGAACCCGGCCGTCGTCGTACGTGAGGTCACCGGCGAGATAATGGAACAGGCCATGGCCGCGTGCCTGTGCCGACAGCATCAGCGCGAAGGTCGAATCGCCCGCGATCCCGATCCCCTCGAGCGGGTCCATCTGTACGGCGATACGAAGCGGCATGGCGCGGCGGTTAGGCGACGTGGACCCTGTTGTCACCCTTGCCAAATGTTCGGCATATGGCGGGGCAGGCGGCGCGGCACGATGAACACTGCATCAATGCGCATCTCGTCGCCCGGACGGAGGAAGCGCGGAGCAAGGCGCTCCGCGGCAGCAACGACACGGCGCAGGCGGTACTCGTCGAGCGACCAGGCCGCGCTTGTCGCGGTGGCGCGGGCCTTGACCTCGACAAAGGCGAGAGTGCGGCCGCGGCGCATGACCAGGTCAACCTCGCCGCCGGGCACGCGGGCGCGACGGGCGAGGATGCGCCAGCCGTGGAGCTGCAGCCACAGCGCCGCAAGCGCCTCCGCGGTGCGGCCGCGGCGTTCGGCAGCCTGGCGCGTCACTTGCCGGCGAGCTCGAGTGCGCGGGCGTAGGCGCGCTTCTTCGGGACAGCGAGTTTGGCGGAGACTTCCGCAGCTGCGCGCGATGGCGACAGGCTGGCCAGCGCCTCTCGCAACGCCTCGTCCAGGTCGGCCTCGCTCGCGGCTTCGGCAGCAAGCGGCGGCCCGACGACGATGACGATCTCGCCCTTGGGCGGCGAGTCGGCATAGCTTGTCGCAAGGTCCGCCAGCGAGCCGGTGACGCATTCCTCATGGAGCTTGGTGATCTCGCGCGCCACCGCTGCGTCGCGCGGCCCCAAAACCTCGTGCAAGGCTGCGAGTGCCTCGCCTAGTCGAGCCCCACTCTCGTAGAAGACCAGACTTGCCCGCAAGGATGCGACTTCCGCGATGGCGTCGGCGCGCGCCTTGGCCTTGGCGGGAAGGAAGCCGGCGAACAGGAAGCGGTCGGTCGGCAGACCCGAGAGGGTGAGTGCTGCAACCAGCGCGGTGGGCCCCGGAATCGTGTGGACTGCACACCCGGCCGCGCGTGCGGCGCGGACGAGCTTGTAGCCGGGATCGGAGATAAGCGGGGTACCCGCATCGCTGATCAAGGCGACAGCTTCGCCGTGGAGCCGGGCGACGACCGAGTGGCGGTGCTCCTCGCTCGAATGATCGTGATAGGCGCTCATCGGGGCGGTTGCGCCGATGCGGGCAAGCAGCTTGGCACTGACCCTTTTGTCCTCGGCGAGGATGCGCCCGACCCGCCGCAACGTCTCGGCCGCGCGCGGGCTGAGGTCGCCCATGTTCCCGATCGGGGTCGCGACCAGATAAAGGCCGGGAGCAAGGCGCTCATCATCCATGGGCGTGCAAGAAGCCTTTGCATTGCTGTAAGATAAGAGTCACACTCGAACCCTTGTCTTAACCTTTGGAGAGGTTGGATGATTGGGATGGTTATTGCTTCAGCGGTCACCATGGTCGCGATGCAGGCGTCGATCAATGCGCCGCGTTCGACGTTCGCGGCGTGCCTGACGGAAGCGAAGAACAAAGCACTGGCCGACAAGGTCGCGGCTGCCGACTACGGCGCCTTCGTGAAGCAGGCGTGCGCCGCCAAATCCAGTAGTCTGCACAGCGCGCTGGTCGCATTCGACGTCAAGAACGGGATCGCGCGGACGCGAGCGATCGCCGACGCCGACATGCAGATCGACGACTACTTCACCAGCGCGGCCGAGCATTACGAGTCGCGCGTCAAAGTGGCAGCAGCGACCGAATAGCCCCTGCCGGCAGCGCGATTTCGCCCAGCACACGGTCGAGCAGGAGCCGGCCTGCCGCTGTGCACGCGATGTGCGCGCCGCTGCGGGTAAGGTGGCGGCTGGCGACCAGCCGGTCGACCGAGCGCCAGTCGACAATCGCGGTCAGGCCAAAGCGGCGGGCGAGCGCATCGGCGTCGATCCCCTCGGCGAGGCGAAGGCCCATGACGAGAGCCTCGTCGGCTGCCTCGCTCATCGCAAGTGTCGCCTCCTCGACCATTCCGTGACCGTTGCGAGCGAGGCCGGCGAGGAAGTTCTCGGGCTTGCGGTGGCGGACGGTGCGGGTTCCGAGCCGGCGGCCGTGGGCGCCGGGACCGATCCCGGCATAATCGCCGTAGCGCCAGTAAGTCAGGTTGTGGCGGCTCTCCTGACCGGCGCGAGCATGGTTGCTGATCTCGTAGGCGGGAATGCCCGCAGCCGCGGTGCGCTCGGCGGTGAACTCGAACAGGGTTGCAGCCTCGTCATCGCCGAGGGGCTCGAGCTTGCCCGCCGCATGCAGCGCCGCAAACCGGGTGCCGGGCTCGATGGTCAGTTGGTAGAGCGACAAATGGCTCGTGCCGAACGCCAGCGCGCGGTTGAGGTCGGCGGCCCAGGACGCTTCGGTGTCGCCCGGCAACGCATAGATCAAATCGAAGCTGACCCTTGAGAAG
>JASLBJ010000149.1 GCA_030146725.1 Sphingomicrobium sp.
CCTCAAGCAGACGTTCAGCGTCCGTCGCGCTCCCGCTACTGGACAGCAGGGTCCGTGAAGGGCTCCACGGCGATGACGGTCAGCGGCTGATCCTCGTTCAGCGCGAGTTCGTCACCGGCTTCGGCTCCGATCAGCAGCTTGCCTAGCGGCGAGCCGAACGCGAGCAGGCCGGCTTTTGGGTCGGCCTCGTCATGGCCGACGATCCTTAGCGTGCGCCTGCGGCCTTGCTGCTCGATAGTGACCTGCATCCCGATCGCCACCGATTGTCCCGTCGGCTGCGGGGCGATCTGCGCGGTCGCGAGCCTCGTCCGCCAATAGCGCAGATCGCGCTGCACCTCGGCACGGCGCTCGTCGGTCGTGGCCGCCGTCAGATCGTTCTCGAGATCGTCGATGCGCGACTTGATCCGGGCGAACCCGCGCGTGGTCACGATGTTTGGTCCGGGCGGCAGCGGCAGCTCGAATCGGGGCTCCTTATGCTCCTCATCACTCTCCCGGCGGAAGGCGACGCTCACTTCGCAACTCCGATCATCGTTCCATGCACTCCTGATACTCGACCGTAACAAATCGCGGCGCTCGGTACCATCCGACCCGCCAAGCCGTCACTTGGGCGACCGCTCCCGCAAATTGTCGAACCGTTGGTCGATTGGTCGAACAGCCATGGACTGAGTCCGGCCACCCGCCCTTCGTCCGGAGTTCATTTCAGGAGAGAGCGCAATGCGCGCCTGTTGCCTACTCGCCTCCACAGTCATGCTGGCCGGCCTGACGCAGCCCGCCCTCGCCCAGCCGGTCCAGAGCGCCGGAAGCGGGCCGCAAACGCGTACCACCAGCTACGACCGCGCCTATTTCGAACCATTCGCGCCGCGCACCGCGCTGGACATTGTCCGCCGAGTGCCGGGCTTCACGCTTGAAAGCACCGAAGGTCCCGATGGCGGCGCCGCCGACGTCCGCGGTTTTGTCGGGACCGCTGGCAATATCGTCTTCAACGGAGCGCGCCCGAGCTCAAAGTCCGAGTCGCTCGAAACGCTGCTTGCCCGCATCCCGGCCGCCCGGGTGGTCCGCGTCGAGGTTGCCGCGGGCGACCTGTACGGGTCCGATTATGCAGGAAAGAGCCAGGTGCTGAACGTCATCCTCTCGGGTGATGCGGGTGTCGACGCGAACGTCAGCGCGGCCGGCCGGCGCCTCTACACAGGCTATATCAACCGCGACCTGACCGCGTCGGCGCTGATCAAGCGCGGTGCCGCGAGCATCAATTTGTCGGCGGGAACCGGCAACAACAAGCAGGAGGAGGAAGGCACCGATACGCTGTTCGAGCTCGACAGCGGCGAGCAGATCGAATTCCGCCGCAAGTTCAACAGCTACAAGGACCGCAACCCCTATGTGTCCGGAAGCTGGGCACTCGAGCGCGCGGCCAATCGCGCGCTGCGCTTCAACGCGCGTTGGAGCCCAAGCAAGTTCGACCTCGAGCAGCGCAATCGAGTCACGCCCGAGGGCGAGGCGTCGCGCGACGACAGTCTGTTCCAGCGCTACCGCAATCCCGTGTTCGAGGTTGGCGGCGACATCACCCGTCCGCTTGCCGGCGGTGCGATCAAGTTCGTCGGCCTTGCCACCCGCCGCAAACGCGACGACTTCGATGCCTATATCCAGCGCGCTGGACTGCTTGCCGACGATGCGGTGACGGTCGGCGGCTTCGAACAGAGTGTAGGGGCGCGGCGCAACGAGACCATCGCCCGGGCCAGCTGGTCGCACCAGGACCTGCTCGGGGTCTCGTTCGAGGCGGGTGCCGAGGCTGCCTACAACACCCTCGACAGCCGGATCGAATTCGTCGAGCTCGGAGCCGGCGGGGAGCGTACGCAGATCGATCTGCCGATCGACGAGGCAACGGTCAGCGAGAAGCGCGGCGAGGCCTATGTGACGCTCGGCCGATCGCTCTCGCCTGCCCTGCGGATCGACGGCGGCGTCAACTTCGAGCTGTCGAGCCTCAAAGTTCGCGGCGACGCTACCGCTGACCGGTCGCTGCGCTTCCTCAAGCCCAATCTGGCAGTCGACTGGAAGCCGGGGGACGGCTGGCACGGACGGCTGTCGATCCGTCGCACCGTCGCCCAGCTCAACTTCTACGATTTCGTCAGTTTTGCAGAGCTTGCGAACGACCGCGTCAACGGCGGCAATGCCGAGCTGTTGCCCCAGCGCACGTGGGAGGTTCGGGCGACCGTCGACCGTCGCATTTTCGGTTCCGGGCTGCTTAAGCTCGACCTCGGAATGGATCGTGTCAGCCTTTTGCAGGACCAGATCCTGACCGAGGAAGGGTTCAGCGCGCCCGGCAATATCGGCACCGGCAAGCGCCGTTTTGCGCGGCTCAGCATCGATGCACCCCTCGCTCCACTGGGCCTCACCGGAGTCACGATCAAGGCAAATGGGCAACTCCAGCGCACCCGCGTCGACGATCCGATTTCAGGCAGGAACCGCAGTTTCAGCGGGTTCTTCCCCGATTGGGAATGGGGCGTCGAACTGCGCCGCGACGCCGGCGCATTCTCCTACGGAACCACGATTGCGGACCGCGCATCGTTCAGCTTTTTTCGCGCCGACGAGATCGATCGCAGTTACAACAGTGGCCCTTTCGGGACCGCCTTCGTGGAGTATCGCGTGACCCCACGAACCTCGATCACCTTCGACGTCGACAATCTGCTGAACACCGGCGGCAGCCGCGAGCGCCTGTTCTACGAGCCCAACCGCTCGACCGCGCAACCCAGTGTGCGGGAACTTCGCGAGCGCAACCGCCACGTGGTCCTCGGCCTTACTGTCAAGCAGAGCCTCGGCGGCGGAGCCGGGGTGGCGAAGTCCGACTCGCCGAGCTAAGGCTCCCCGCGACACCGAAATCGCGAGGACATACCCAAGTGGGCGAGCCTGCCATCCTTCCGTTCGACTGGGCCGATCCATTCGATCTCGACCATCAGCTGACCGACGAGGAGCGCCTCGTCCGCGATACGGCGCACGGTTATGCGCAGGAGAAGCTGCTCCCGCGGGTCATGCATGCGTACATGGAGGAGCGGTTCGACCGCGACATCATGCACGAGATGGGCGAGCTTGGCCTGCTTGGGGCGACGATCTCGCCCGAGCTTGGTGGAGCCGGCCTCGGCTATGTCAGCTACGGGCTGATCGCGCGCGAGGTCGAGCGGGTCGACAGTGGCTACCGTTCGGCAATGTCGGTCCAGTCGAGCCTCGTGATGCATCCGATCAATGCCTACGGCAGCGACGAGCAGCGCCGCAAATATCTGCCCGGCCTGGCACGCGGCGAACTCGTCGGCTGCTTCGGCCTGACCGAGCCCGACGCCGGCTCGGACCCGGGCGGGATGCGCACGCGGGCGGTCAAGACCGCCGACGGCTACCGCATCTCGGGCGCCAAGATGTGGATCACCAACTCGCCGATCGCCGATGTGTTCGTGGTCTGGGCCAAGTCCGAAGCGCACGATGACCGCATCCGCGGCTTCGTGCTCGAAAAGGGCATGGCAGGCCTTTCGGCGCCGACGATCAAGCACAAGCTGTCACTGCGCGCGTCGATCACCGGCGAAATCGTGATGGACAATGTCGAAGTCGGCGAGGACGCGCTGCTGCCCGATGTCGAGGGGCTGAAGGGGCCGTTCGGCTGCCTCAACCGTGCGCGCTACGGCATCGGCTGGGGCGCGATGGGCGCGGCCGAAGCCTGTCTTGCGGCGGCGCGGCAGTATACGCTCGACCGCAAGCAGTTCGACCGGCCGCTTGCGGCCACCCAGCTGGTGCAGCTCAAGCTCGCCAACATGGTGACCGAGATCAGCCTCGGTCTCCAGGCGGCGCTGCGCGTTGGCCGCCGGCTCGAGGCCGGCGAGCTGGTTCCAGAGACGATCAGCCTGATCAAGCGCAACAATGTCGGCAAGGCACTCGACATCGCCCGCGTCGCTCGCGACATGCACGGCGGCAATGGCATCAGTGCCGAATTCCACGTGATGCGCCACTCGGCGAACCTTGAGACGGTCAACACCTACGAGGGCACGCACGACGTTCATGCGCTGATCCTCGGCCGGGCGATTACCGGACTATCGGCGTTCTGAGTTCAGCTGTCTGTGTTCGACCGTGGCGCAACCGTAGCACCAGCCAGGTGCGGGTGAGCGATCGCCGAACACTTACCAACATGGTCGGCTCGTAGCTCGCCAGCGTGGTCATCACGGCCTCGGACCGCACCGGGTCAGGGCCGGGACAGCTCGGCGGGAGGCGTCGGCGGCGGGCTGGTAGCTAGCGCCAGACCGGCCGGCGCAGAACCGCGGTGGGCTCATCATGGTAGGTCGTATCGCCCAGCCGCTCAAATCCGAGCCGCTCGGCAAGCTTGAACGATGGTGCGTTCGATGGCGCGATGATCGCCCAGATCGGCGTCGGCTCCAGCGTTGCTTCAGCCCAGTCCAGCACCGCGCGACCGGCCTCCAGCGCAAGTCCCTGCCCGTGCGTCACGCTGCCCATGATCCAGCCCATCTCGGGCTGTTCGCCGAACTCCGGCTCCAGATCCCGCCAGGCGGTGAACAGGCCGATACTCCCGACCAGCCGGAACCCCTCCCGGAGCTCGACCGCCCATGTGCCGAACCCGTTGAGCAGCCAGCCGCCCGCGCCCGCCATCATCCGTCGCCAGCATTCCTCCGCCCCCATCGGCTCGGGGCCGAAGTGGCGGTGGACCGCGGGCTCCTGAAGGATCGCGTGATAAGGGCGGAAATCCTCTTTCCGCCACGCGCGTAGGATCAGCCGCTCGGACTCCAGCGTGGGAGCCGAGCGGGTCATTGCGCGCTTACTTCTTGCCGAGAGTCAGCCCGCCGAAGCGCTTGTTAAAGCGCGCGACCTGCCCGCCGGTGTCGAGCATCGTGCCGCGGCCGCCGGTCCAGGCCGGGTGCACGCTGGGATCGATGTCGAGCTGCAGCGTGTCGCCTTCCTTGCCGTAGGTCGAGCGGGTCTGGAAGGTGGTGCCGTCGGTCATCTGGATGGTGATCATGTGATAGTCGGGGTGCGTATCGGACTTCATCTCTAATTCCTTGTTCTGCTGCTGGTTTCCGACCAGCGGCCAGGAAGAGTGGCGCCCCTAGCTCAGGTGTCGTTCCTTGACAAGTTCGAGTGCCCCGCCCTAGCGCGCGAGCAGGACCAGGGTCCGGCGGTCACGGCCGCCGGGTTAAAAGGAAACCGGTGTTCAATCCGGTACTGTGCCCGCAACTGTATGCTCCGGCCCCTCTGCGAATTCGGGTGGGTCGGGACGAGTCAGACACTTGCCTTGGTCCGTCGTCCGTTTTCCCGGCCGGGTTCAGCCGTGGGAGCGTGGGGACGGCCGCGCTGCGCAAATCAGCAGCGAGTCCGCGCATCCCTCTGTGACGACTGCGATGTCGACACAAAGGATGCATCCATGTTCCAGGCCCCGATTGATACCGACCAGATCATTGTCACTGCCTCGCGAGTTCCGGAGGCGGCGGAGGATAGCGCCGCGAGCGCGAGCCTGATCGACGAGCGCCGCATACGTCGTCTTGGGGAGCCTCTGGTCCCTGCCCTGCTGCGTCTGACCCCCTCCGCGGCGGTCGCGACTTCGGGGTCGGCTGGCGCCCTTACCGAAGTGCGAATCCGCGGCGCGGAGGCTAATCACACCTTGCTGTTCATCGACGGTATTCGCGCCAACGACCCGGCGGCGGGCGACGCTCCCCGGTTTGAACTTCTCAATGCCGATCTCGCCTCGCGGATCGAGGTGGTGCGCGGTCCGCAGTCGGCCTTGTGGGGCTCGCAGGCGATCGGCGGCGTGGTCGCGGTGACGGGGGATGCGGGTACCGGCAACGGCTTCGGCGCCTCGTCGGAAGCAGGCAGCAACGGCTTCCGCCGGGCATCGGCGAGCACGTCCGTTGCTAGCAAAGTGAATGCTTCGGTTGGCCTCGGCTGGCAACGCTCCGATGGCATTGACATCTTCGGCGGCGGCGACCGCGACGGCTATCGCAACCTGTCCGGCCGCGCCCGCGCCACGGTGGAAGCGGCACCCGGCGTTGAGCTCGGCGTTACCGGCTTCGCCTTGTCCGGCCGTTCCGAGTTCGACGGCAACGATCCGGTGACCTTTGCCCGAACGCACGATCTTAGCAGCAAAAATCGGCTTGCCGCGGGACGCGTCTGGGCCGCGGCGCAACCCGGCTCCGGCTGGAGCGGGCAGTTGTCCTTCGCACAGCTTGGCTCATCCAACCGCAACCGCTTTGCCGACGACGAGATCAACCGGACCGCAGGCCGGCGCTCGACGATCGAAGCGCAGGTTGAACGGCGCTTCGATCTGGGTTCGACCGGGCATCGGCTGATCGGCGCGGTCGAGCATGAGCGCGAGGGCTTTCGTGCGCGCGACCTGCTCTATGGCGGCTTCACCGACCAGGACCAGCGCCGCAGCCGAAGCGCGCTGACGCTTGAATGGCAGGCGGAGGCAGGCCCGGTGCAGGCCGATGTCGCGGTTCGCCGCGACGCCTTCAGCCGAGCCAAGGATGCGACCACCATTCGCGCCTCGCTGCTCGGGAGCATCGGGCACGGCCTGTCGCTCGCGGGCTCCTATGGCGAGGGGATCGCGCAGCCGACCTTCTTCGACTTGTACGGCTTCTTTCCGGGCAGCTTCGTCGGCAATCCCGGCCTGAAGCCCGAACGCTCGCGCGGGGTCGAGGCATCGCTGCGCCTCCGCCGAAGCCGCGTCCAGGCGGCGCTCGGCTGGTACCGCCAGCGACTGGGCGCCGAGATCGTCGATGTGTTCGACTCGACGTCGTTCCTTGCGAGCACGGTAAATCGTGAGGGGCGGAGCAATCGCTCGGGCGTGGAGGCTGAACTTGGATGGACGCCAGGTGCGGCGCTTCGCGTGACCGCGCATTATGCCTACGGCAAAGCCAGCGAACCGGAAGCGGCCGGATCCTCGCTCGTCCGCGAACTGCGGCGGCCGCGGCATAGCGGATCGGTAGCGGTCGACGGCGAGCGCGGCGCGCTGAGCTATGGCGCCTCGTTGGCCTATTCTGGGGCGCGCGCCGACACCAACTTCGATGTGTTCCCGTTCGAGCGAGTGCGCCTCGGCGGCTATTGGCTTGGCGGCGCGCGGGTCGGCTACACGATCGGTCGGGTCGAGCTGTTCGCGCGTGCCTCGAACGCGTTCGATGCGCGCTACCAGGACGCGTTCGGCTACAATACCGAAGGGAGGAGTCTGCATGCGGGGCTGCGCGTGGCTGGTCGGCGCTAGCCTGCTGCTGGCCTCGCCGGCGGCAGCGGCTCCGCGGCGGGTGGCTTCGCTCAACCTGTGCACCGACGAGTTGTTGCTGCTGCTTGCCGACCGCAAGCAGATCGTGTCGGTTTCGCACTTGGGGCGGCAGGAGGCGGAGACTGCGCTGTGGCGTCGGGGTCGCGCTTACCCGGCCAATGACGGAAGCCTGCTCTCGGTCGTGCGGCATCGGCCCGACCTCGTTCTCACCATGGGCGGCGGTGGGCGGGACCGGCAAAGGATTGCGGATCGGCTCGGGATTACAGTGCGAGAACTATCTTATCCGCAGTCGCTGGCCGACATCGAGGCAAGCGTCGCAAGCGTTGCCGGGGCGCTTGGCCGGGAGGAGGGAGGGCGGCAAATTATCCGCCAGATACAGCAGCTTCGACGGACATCTTCGGAGCAGTCCGAGGATTCGATCTGGCTTGGCGGGGGTGGGCGGAGCGTGCCGGCGACGGGGCTTGGTGCGCAGTGGATGCGGCTTGCCGGGATGCGGCAG
>JASLBJ010000174.1 GCA_030146725.1 Sphingomicrobium sp.
GGCGATTGGCTACAACAGCTACAACGTGCCCTACGGCTACCAGAGCCTCTACTACGACACGCCCGATTACTCGTACCGTTACGGCGACGGCGCGATCTACCGCGTCGATCGGGGCACGCAATTGGTCTCGGCGGTGGTCGCGCTACTGAGCGGTCAACGGTTCGGCGTCGGCCAGATGCTCCCGATGGGCTATGACGTGTCCAACGTTCCCTACGGCTATCGCGAGCAGTACTTCGACACGGCCGACAGCTGGTACCGCTATGACGATGGCTACATCTATGAGGTCGATCCCTATTCGCGGCGGATCGAGGGCATGTATCCGGTGTCCTATGGCCAATCCTACTCGGTCGGCTATCCGGCGCCGGTCTATGCCAGCTACGGCGGCTACGGTGATTACTCGGGCTATCCGAGCTATCAGGTGCCCTACGCCTACAACGACCTTTACTACGATGAGCCGGGGTACGATTACCATTATGCCAGCGGCGGCATCTATCAGGTCGATCCTGCGACCCAGCTGGTTTCGGCGCTGGTCGGGCTGGTGACGGGCGCAACCCTCAGCGTCGGGCAACCGCTCCCGCTCGGCTACGACACGTACAACGTACCAAGCCAGTATCGCGCGAGCTATTACGACCGGCCGGACGCGATGTATCGCTACGACGACGGGCAGATCTACCAGGTCGACCCACGCACCCGCATCGTCCAGGCGGCGATTCCCGTCACCTATGACGGCTGGCTGATCGGCCAGCCCATCCCGGCGAGCTATCCGGCCTATCCGGTGCCCGACTATTATCAGGGCCTCTACTATGCATCGCCCGACTATGATTACCGCTACTATGACGGCGGCATCTATCAGGTCGATCGCGACACTCGGGTGGTAAGTGCACTGGCCGCGCTGGTGACCGGCAACACGCTCGCCGTCGGGCGGCCGCTTCCGGTGGGCTACGACGTCTACAACGTGCCCTACGCCCATCGCGAGCGTTACTACGACAACGGCGGCACGATGTACCGCTACGCCGATGGTCGCATCTACGAGGTGGACGCGCAGACCCGGGTGATCCGCTCGGTCATCGACGCAATCGCCTGATCGTGGTCCCGCCCGTGGAGCAAGGCCAAGGCTCGCTCCACGGGCGCACCCCGATCCGCCCCCCGCGCGACCAGCGACTGTCATCATCATCAGTCGCCACGAACCTCAGGTCCCTCAGATCAGATCCCGCCCGTTCCACACTCCACCGCCGAGCGCCGGAACAGCGATGCTGCAATCAACCACAGCGCCGTGAAAAAGACCGTGACCGGGCCGGTGAAGCCGAGCCCGGCGACGAGTGCGACGACGAACGTCGCCACCTGTGCGACCGCCGCTGCAACCATGACCCGCGCCATTCCCCGGGGCCTCGCGCCGGCGTGCAGCGTGCCTGCAACGGCAATCGCAATCGGCCCGGCAAAGATCAGATTGGCCGGATTGTCCTCCGACCCAAGTATCCCGACCGCAAGGTTGATCCACATGCTGAGCACTGCCGAAGCGAGCGCAATAGCGGCAGCAGCCCGATAGGTTCGCGCCGCGCTCGCCCGCAGCGCGACTTCGAGCGCAATGCCGATGCCGAGCAGCAGCATCGCCAGGAACATGAAATCGCCCACGTCCCACGCGACCTCGCCCGACAATCGCTCCGGCAGCACCGGCAACACCATCGCCGCCGCAGCGCCAGACCAGATCGCCGCCCGCCCGCGACCCCGATCCGCAACCCAGTCGCCGCCCAAACCCGCCATGCTCACCTCCCAATCCGTTGCGAGGCTGCTATGCCAGGCGCGGGATGAGCGGCATGAGCAAAGCCTGAGCCTTGCCTGAAATCGTGCCAGCGCTAGCGCGGGCGAGCCGCTACCCCGCAGCCAACTCCCGTCCGGCGCTCTTCGACAGATCGCTGCCGTGCCCGTGCGGCGTATGGCCGCTGTGCCGCTCATATTCCTCATCGATGCGCGCGATCAGGTCATCGGCCTTGTCGCCGCCGACGGCGCGCAACAACGCATCGATCTTGACCTCCGTGCGGTCATCGTTCTCCTTCGACGCAGGCGATCCGACGTAGAGAAAATAGGCTAGGCCCGCGACCTGCCACAGCAATTGCAGGAACTCCGACTGCCAGTTCTCGAACACGTCCCGCAACATCTCGCTGGTGAACGCTGACGGCTGCGGCGTCTGGCCATGCGACCGCGCGTCCTCGACAAAGGCGTGCCAGCCGAAATACCAGTGCAGCACCAGCGTGACGAGGAAGAAGCCGAGGGTGATCCAGCCGTAGGCATAGCGTCGCATTGGACCTCTCCGAACAAACGTTGACGATCCGGAATGAACGTCTCTGCTCAAGCTTGGTGCCGGCCGGGTGAGTAGAAGCTTTTTCCGGAACGCCAACGGCGCGGCTTCGTTGGCGGTCGGATTTCCCGAGGGCCTGCCCGATGCTCGATGCACCGACCGTTGCTCCGCCCCCGACCGTTGCTCCACCGGCGCCGGACTCGCTCAACAGCTCGCTGCTGCGCAACATCGAAGCATTGCGCGAGCGCCGCCTGCGCGAGGAAGCCACCGCCTCGCTCGACGAGCGCATCGCCGCGCGCATCACAAGCTTCACCGGAAGCATGCGCTTCGTGCTCGTCCACGCAATTCTCTACGGGTTCTGGATCGTCGCCAACCTCGGCTGGCTCGGTCTCGCACCATGGGATCCGACGTTCGTCGTGCTGGCGATGATCGCGTCGGTCGAGGCGATCTTCCTGTCTACCTTCATCCTGATCAGCCAGAACCGGATGGCCGTCACCGCCGACCGCCGCGCCGAACTCGACGTTCAGGTCAGCCTGCTGACCGAGCATGAGATTACCAAGCTCGTCCAACTGGTGTCCGACATCGCAAACAAGCTCGAGATCCCGCATGACGAGCGCGGTGAAATCGAAGAGCTCAAGCGGACCGTTGCCCCCGAAGCCGTGCTCGACGCCATCGAGCGGAGTGAACAGGAAAGCCGCTAGAGACCCCCCATGCAACCGGCGTGGGGTAGCCCGCTGCCTGCAGTTCCAATCGGCTGCAATGACGCCGGTGCGCGCTTGATCATGGCTCGCACAATCCCGCAGTTCCTATGAGCCGCAACCCGCGCCGGTTCGCGCCGCCGCCCACGGTTCCCAACCAGCCGCCGCCCGCGTCAGTCCGAGGCAAGCACCCGCGGTCGTGATCCGACGATCACCACCCGCCAACCCTCAGGCGTTGAGAAGTGCGCCCCCGGCGATCACCCGCTTGCTGAAATCGTCAGCCAGTCTGGCGTGCCGCTCCCGCGCCGCCTGGGTCATCGCCCGCTGCGCCGCAAGCCGCTCCTCGCCCGCCCGGCGACGATAATAACGTTCGTTCGACTCCATCCGAAGGCCCCTCCCGAAAGGTCCTGTGATGCCGCGACTATGTCCCCCTCCGGCTAACAAGGCGTAAATGTGCGCACTGTCCCGGACCGGGACAGGTTGTTGCACAAGGGTGACACCAACGCAACGATCACGGACAGTCGCTGAAACCGAACGACTCATCGCTCGTTGGTCGTGAAATGGTTCTGAGGATAACCGCAATGCTGAGATCGATCGACGCCGCCGCCAACCAGTTCAATCCCAATGCCCGCGGCTATCACGCAGTCTACCGCGAGAACGACGTCAATCACTGCCCCGGTTGCGGCCGCACGCACTGGCTGATCGGCCGCATCTCGGCCGAATGCGCGTTCTGCTCGACCGCACTGCCGCTGCAGGAAGCCTATCGCCAGGGACCGGCGCCGACGCCGACCTTCTTCCGCTCGCGCCCCAACTATTCGGAACTCAACGCGGCCTGAAACTTCCGACTGGCAGGGCAGGGGTAAACGCGATATAAACGCCGGGCTATGCGAAGCCTTACGATCGCACTTGCCGCTGCCCTGCTCGTCCTTCCAACCGAGCCTGCGGCCGGCGGCGCCGCCGGCTTCACCATCATCAACGAAACCGGTGCCAACATGGCCTCGGTTGCGATTCGCCGCTTCGGCACGCGCGAATGGCGACCGCTCAAGGTTGCCCCGCCCGCGGGCGCCAGAAGCGCTGTCGATTTCACCGACGACGACTGCGCGTTCGACATCCAGGCCGAGCTTGCCGGCGGCGGAACCACGATCTGGTCGGGCGTCAATCTTTGCGAAGCAAAGCAGGTCCGGCTGAACCGCGACTCCTCGGGCGCAACCTGGGTCGATTACGACTGACGCGCGTGCGGCGCCGTGGCGCCGCTAACGCCACGCGCCTCGCCGCAGCGGCCGGAGCAACCGAATCGAGCAGCTTTGCACCCGCCAGGAACACCACCCCGGTGCAGGCGAGCGCAAGCATCCAGCCAGTCCACCCAGGGTACGCGTCGACGTAGGTCTGCGCGCGCTCGGCCGCGCCAAGCGCGATCCCGAAGATGATCATCCACGCTTCGCCGCGCGTGCGGATCGTGAACAGACGGGCAAGGCGCATGCGTATCGGCATAGGTTAAGGAAGCCGGCAACCAAGGCCGCAGTTCCGCCAGTCCCAACTTGAGACAATTGGCTAACCGTCGATTAACCAGGCCCGAGCTCAGCCAGATCGAGCGCGTCGAGCAGCGCCCCGCGCGCCGCTTCGATCGTGCGGATCAGGCCGGGCTCGCGCAGGTCGGCCGAATGGATCTGGGCCGGCCAGCATTGCTCGACGACTCCGGCGATCGCGTCCAGGCGCCTCCCATCGACCAGAAAGCGCGGATCGACCGTTGCCGGATCGGCAACCACCCGCAGCCGCAGGCACGCCGGCCCGCCGCCATTGGCCATCGACTCGCGCACGTCGACCACCCGGACCTGCCGGATCGGGCCATTGCCCGCGATGTGCCGCTCGATCCACGCCCACACCGACGGCGTGCTGCGCGCTTCGCCCGGAACGATCAGGATCGTCTCGCCCGCGACGCCGACCAGTTGCGCGTTGAACAGATAGGAGGAGATCGCGTCCTCGAGCGACACATCCGCCGCGGCGACCTCGACCAGCTCGAACCCGGGCACCGCCTGCGTGCACGCCGCGAGTACCGCCTCGCGATCAGCGAACGCCTGCTCGTGCGCGAACAGCACCGGTCCGTTGGCGACCGC
>JASLBJ010000197.1 GCA_030146725.1 Sphingomicrobium sp.
GATAGCGGTGCGAAAGGACGGCCACATAGCCCTGCGATTCACAGTTCGCAGTCACGGGAACAATGCTCGCATCCTTTCGAACGTTGCATTGAGGTACACCCCAACGCAACAGCGCACCGGCGCTGGAATCGCGTGGTTTTAGGGTCGGTTTACGCTTTTGCAACAGGGATGTTCGAGGGTCTAGACGTCGTGCAACACCGGTCCTGCGGGTAGCTCGTGGGGGAGTCCCGCACCGTGCAGAGCCTGATTGGTCCCGGTCCGTCGGCCGGGACTGCGATGTAGTGCTCATGCGGCCACGGGCGTCGCCGACGTCGCCTTCGAGAACGACATCGACGCGCTGCTGGCGACTCGCGAGTTCTTCGACTTCCTGCCGCTGAGCAACCGTCACGACGTGCCGGAGCGGCCGTCCGGCGATCCGTGGGACCGCGTCGAGGACAGCCTCGATACCCTGATCCCGCCGAGCGCGGCGACGCCGTACGACATGCACGAGCTCATTCGAAAGGTGGCCGACGAGGGCGACTTCTTCGAGCTTCAGCCGGCGCATGCGGCGAATATCATCACCGGCTTCTGCCGGATCGAGGGACGGACGGTCGGGGTAGTCGCCAACCAGCCGCTGGTGCTTGCCGGCGTGCTCGACATTGCAAGCTCGAAAAAGGCCGCGCGGTTCGTCCGTTTCTGTGATGCGTTCGACGTGCCGATCGTGACCTTCGTCGACGTGCCCGGGTTTCTTCCGGGAGTCGCCCAAGAGCATAATGGGATCATCAAGAACGGGGCGAAACTGCTGTTCGCTTATGCCGAGGCGACGGTGCCCAAGATCACGGTGATCACGCGCAAGGCCTATGGCGGGGCCTATGACGTGATGGCGTCCAAGCATCTGCGCGGGGACTTGAACTACGCGTGGCCGACCGCCGAGATCGCGGTGATGGGGGCGAAGGGCGCGGTCGAGATCATCTTCCGCGGGAAAACGGCCGACGAGATTGCCGAGCGCACGCGCGAATATGAGGAGCGGTTTGCGAACCCGTTCGTGGCGGCGAGCATGGGCTTTATCGACGACGTGATCATGCCGCACTCGACGCGGCGGCGGGTGGCGCTGGGGTTGCGCAAGCTTAAGGACAAGCGCCTCGAGAACCCGTGGAAGAAGCATGACAATATTCCGCTGTAGGAGCGGCGCTTGATCACCTGCACCGCCATGATCCGCTGGAGCCGGGAGGGGGCGGACGGGTTTGCGCGGGGGCAGTATGGCCGCGCGCACGAGTGGGCGTTCGATGGTGGGGCGGTGGTTGCGGCTTCGGCTAGTCCACACATCGTGCCGGCACCTTGGTCCGATCCCGCTGGCGTCGATCCGGAGGAGGCGTTCGTGGCGTCGCTGTCGTCGTGCCACATGCTGTTCTTCGTCGATCTCGCGCGGCGCGACGGGTGGGTGGTCGACAGCTATGCCGACGCGGCCGAGGGCGTGCTCGAGAAGGGTGCGGACGGACGGATGGCGATAACGCGCGTGACGTTGCGCCCCCAGGTTGAATGGGGTGGCGAGCGGCGGCCGGATGCGGCCGTGGTCACGGAGCTGCACCATCGCGCGCATGATGCCTGCTTCATTGCCAACAGCGTGACCACCAGCGTGACGGTCGAAGCCAAGGTGACCGGCGAATGACGGCCAACGACGATCTTCTCGTTGGGGTGATCACGCTGGCGCTGGTGCCGCTGATCGGCTTGCGGATCCTGCGCGGGATACGGACCGGTCGGCTGCCGCTGTATCGCACGCAGATCGAGCGGGAGCAGGATCGCGGCAAGTTCGTCGCCCTGATCGCGCTCCACGCCGTCAGCCTGTTGCTTGTCGCCACCATCTCGGCCGACCTTCTGCTCGGCCTCAACCTGAGGAGCCGCTGATGCCGCTTGGCCGATTGAACCACGTCGGAGTGGCGACGCCGTCGATCGAGCGGAGCCTGGAAACGTACCGCTCGCTGTTCGGGGCGGAGCCGCATGGCGCACCGTTCGACCTTCCCGCGCAGGGGGTGCGGGTGTGTTTCGTCGATGCGCCGAATGCGCAGATCGAACTGATCGAGCCATTGGGGGACGACTCGCCGATCGCGCGATTTCTGGAGAAGAACCCGCTTGGCGGGCAGCATCATGTCTGTTTTGAGGTACCCGACATCGGTGCGGCTCGGGCGGAGCTTGAGGCGAAGGGGGCGCGAATCCTCGGGGAGACGCGGATCGGGGCGCATGGGACGCCGATCTTCTTCGTGCATCCCAAGGACATGGGCGGGGTGCTGACCGAGGTGATGGAGAGCCCGGGGAGATGACGGAAGCCGTCCTCCGGCAAAGGCAGGAGCCCGGACTCGTTGCTTTCGGGGCTGGACCCCCGCCTGCGCGGGGGTAGAGGAGGAGCGATGGCCGACGATCCACTGAAAGCCTGGGAAGCTCTTGCCGCCAAGGAAGCGCGCGGCGCCGACCTGTCGCGCACAACGCCCGAGGGGATCGTGCTCAAGACGGTTTACGGGGCGGAGGACGCGGTGGGGATCGAGCCGGGGTATCCGGGGCTGCCTCCCTACACCCGCGGGCCTTATGCGACGATGTACGCCGGGCGGCCGTGGACGATTCGCCAATATGCCGGCTTCTCGACCGCCGAGGAAAGCAACGCTTTCTACCGCCGCAACCTCGCTGCGGGGCAAAAGGGGTTGAGCGTCGCGTTCGATCTGGCGACTCATCGCGGGTACGACAGCGACCATCCGCGGGTGGCGGGCGATGTCGGCAAGGCGGGGGTCGCGATCGACAGCGTCGAGGACATGAGATTGCTGTTCGACGGCATCCCGCTTGGCGAGATGTCGGTCAGCATGACGATGAACGGCGCGGTGCTGCCGGTGATGGCATTCTACATCGTCGCGGGCGAGGAGCAGGGCGTGCCCCTAAACCGCTTGTCCGGCACCATCCAGAACGACATCCTGAAAGAGTTCGCGGTTCGCAACACCTACATCTATCCGCCCGAGCCGAGCATGCGGATCGTCGCCGACGTGATCGCCTTTTGCTCGGCGAGCATGCCGCGGTTCAACTCGATTTCGATCAGCGGCTATCACATGCACGAGGCCGG
>JASLBJ010000203.1 GCA_030146725.1 Sphingomicrobium sp.
CATCGGTGTCGACGAGGTCGGCAAGGCATTTGAGCAGCGTCGTCTTGCCCGCGCCGTTGCGGCCGATCAGGGCGAGGCGGTCGCGCGGGCCGACGTGGACGTCGAGGTCGCGGAACAGCCAGCCTTCGCCCTGGACGAGGCCGAGACCTTCATAAGAGAGGATAGGAGCTGCCATTCGTCCGCCCCTAGCGCAGTTGCGGCTTTTGCGTCACGCTTCGTGTGTGAACGGCCACGTTCGTTGCCATTCATAGCGCATTCAATGGCTTGTGATAGGAACAGCCCCAGAGAATCGTGATGCACATTTTGAGAACCCTCCTGTCGGCCGCGCTTGGCGTGGGCCTGATCGCTTCCCCCGCGCTGGCCGAGCGTCCGCGCGACCGCGAGCGTGGTCCCGATCGCATGCAGGTGCGCGACCCCGATCGGCACGTGCGTGACCAGGATCGCGCGTTCGAGGCGATTCGCGAGGGCCGGTCGATGCCGCTGCCCAAGATCGAGCGGCGGGTGATGCCGTTCATGGACGGCGCCGACTATCTCGGGCCTGAATTCAACGGCGAGGTTTATCGCCTGAAGTTCATGCGCGGCGGGCGCGTGATCTGGGTCGATGTCGATGCGGCGACCGGCCGCATCCTGCGCCGCTCACGCGAGTAGCACCAGCGGCGTGTTGCGGCGTTCTTGCAGGGCGTTCTTGCAAGTAAGCACCCGCATTCTGCGGCGCTGTTGTGAATGGAAACGCAGCCGGGCAACTGGCCAGCCGCCTTGCATTTCCGGCTGAAAGCGACCATATGATGGTCTGCTACTAGTCGCAAGTTGACGGTCTTTGGCGCTTTTGCGGCTCCTTCTTCCTTCGAAAACTGCCTCTCCTAGCCTGAGAGGCCGATTGGCGGCCTCGCCAAGAAGGAAAACCACATGATCGGAACTGTAAAGTTCTTCAACGCCGACAAGGGCTATGGATTCATCCAGCCTGACGACGGCGGAACCGACGCATTCGTGCACATCAGTGCAGTCGAAGCGGCCGGCATGCGCACGCTCAACGACAAGCAGCGCGTCAGCTACGAGCTTCAGCAGGACAATCGCGGTCGCACCAGCGCCGTCAACCTGCAGTCCGAGTAGTTTTAGATCGGAGTCGCCGGATGTGTCCGGCGGCTCCTTTTTATCGCATGGAAAGGGACAGATGACCGACCGCGAAACCTATCTGGCCCGTGCCGCGGAAGCGCGCGCGGATGCCGACGCCGCGCTGCTCGACAATGTCCGCAACCGTTGCCTGAGGTCCGAAAAGGCCTGGAGCGACATGGCCAACCGCGCCGAACGCACCGAAAAGATGCGCGCGACGCTGGAAGCCGACAAAGCCGCCATGGTTGCCGGCGCAAGCCCTATCGTTGCCGGCACAAGAATGGGCGACGAGCCCGAACAGACAGGTCAAGATCTCAATCATCACATCATCGCGGCGCCACAGAGCGCTGCCGCGGTCGAGGGCTAATCCAGCCCTTGCCGCCACCGGCCGTCCGGTAACCACCGAGCGCGAGCGCGCAATCGCCTTTGCGGCGGCGCTGGAAATCCTAGGATAACGATCAAACGGGTGCGGGCCGCAAGGTTCAGCGCCCGTTTCTGCGTTTCGCGGCGCTGCGCGGTCGCTCAAGCGTTCGATTGCGGATGCAATTGTTGAAGCCGGTCCAGTCGACCCGCAAGCGCAGCCGCGACGCATTGCGGTTGCACTGCTCGATTTTCCACACCGGCGGTTTGGTTTTGCGGACATAGCCGAGCGCCTTGTTCATCGCGCGCTTCTGGCGTTTCATGCACGGCGCCTGCCAGTGGCAGACCAGGCCGATATTGAGCAGTGCCGGATTGCGCAGCGGCGGACCAGCCTGAGCGCCCGCAGCCGCGCAAGCGACCGCAAGGCCTGCAAGTGCAAGCTTCAGCGTCCCGCCGCTTCGATCATGCCGTCCGACCATGCTTTCGCCTGTTGGGTCCCTCGCGCCTGCTGGAGTCCTCGTGTCTGCCTGATTCCCCCGTGTCTGCTTGTTAACTTGCCTCTGATGGATCCTAGACCGCGGGTCCTTAGCATAGGTCCAAGGCCTTAGTTTATCATCAAAGCTGAAGGCGCGGGCGCAACGCACGAGCGGCGGCTCGAGCTGCAGATTCGCGACCTGGCCGGCGTGAGCGGCGACGAGTGCGCATGTTCCATTGTCATTAAGGCAGGCGCGCTTATCTTGGGTCCGACCAAGCAGACAGTGGATCGCGACGCATGAACGACAAGGACAAGAAGCCCGGCAACGCCTGGACCCGAAGCCTGCTGATCTGGGTCGGCGTGCTGTTCGGGCTGGTGCTGTTCGTGCAGATGCTCGACGGGCCGCGCTCGGCTGCCGGCGAGCCGATCCCCTACTCCGAATTCGTGCGCCAGGTCGACGAGGGCAATGTCCGCTCGGTGACGACTGCCGCGACTCCTGCGGGGAACCAGACGATCACCGGTAAACTGACCAGCGGGACCGACTTCCGCACCACGGCACCGGCCGATGCGCAGGTCACCGACCGGCTGATCCAGCGCGGGGTGCAGGTCCAGGCCAAGGAAGCCGAGCAGTCGAGCTTCTGGCTGATCCTGCTGTACCAGTCGATGCCGTTCCTGCTGATCCTCGGCATCAGTTTCTTCGTCATGCGCCAGATGCAGAAGAATGCCGGTTCGGGCGCGATGGGCTTCGGCAAGTCGCGGGCCAAGATGCTGACCGAGAAGCAGGGCCGGGTGACGTTTGCCGACGTCGCCGGGATCGACGAGGCGCGTGAGGAGCTCGAGGAGATCGTCGAATATCTGAAGGACCCGGGCAAGTTCGCGCGGCTTGGCGGCAAGATCCCCAAGGGTGCGCTGCTGGTCGGTTCGCCCGGTACCGGCAAGACGCTGCTTGCGCGTGCGATTGCGGGTGAGGCGGGCGTTCCGTTCTTCGCCATCTCGGGTTCGGACTTCGTCGAAATGTTCGTCGGCGTCGGAGCGAGCCGGGTGCGCGACATGTTCGAACAGGCCAAGAAGTCGGCGCCGTGCATCGTGTTCATCGACGAGATCGACGCTGTCGGCCGTCACCGCGGCGCGGGCCTTGGCAACGGCAATGACGAGCGCGAGCAGACGCTCAACCAGTTGCTGGTCGAGATGGACGGCTTCGAGGCCAATGAGGGCATCATCATCATCGCCGCGACCAACCGTCCGGACGTGCTCGATCCGGCGCTGCTGAGGCCCGGCCGGTTCGATCGCCAGGTGGTCGTTCCGCGCCCCGACATCGAAGGCCGCGAGCAGATCCTTGCGGTGCACATGAAGAAGGTGCCGCTTGCGCCCGACGTCGATGGACGGACGATTGCGCGCGGGACTCCGGGTTTCTCGGGCGCGGACCTTGCCAATCTGGTCAACGAGGCTGCGCTACTTGCGGCGCGCAAGGGCAAGCGGCTGGTCGCGATGAGCGAGTTCGAGGAGGCCAAGGACAAGGTCATGATGGGCACCGAGCGGCGCTCGATGGTCATGACCGAGGACGAAAAGAAGATGACCGCCTACCACGAGGCGGGCCACGCGATCGTCGCACTCCACGAACCGGCATCGGACCCGATCCACAAGGCGACGATCATCCCGCGCGGCCGCGCGCTGGGCATGGTCATGCGGCTGCCCGAGCGCGACAGCTACAGCTATCACCGCGATAAGATGTACGCGAACCTCACCGTCTCGATGGGCGGGCGGGT
>JASLBJ010000206.1 GCA_030146725.1 Sphingomicrobium sp.
AGCGTGTAGCTGACGCGGGTCTGATCGAAGCCGCGGATTGTCAGGCGGCCGCCCGCATTGCCGTACGCGTCGTTGTTCTGGAAACTGACACCCGGAACCACGTTGATGACGTCGAGAACGGTCTGGCCGGGGCTGCTGCGCGAGATGAATTCCTGGGTGATCACCGCCTTGGCCTTCGGCGTGTCAGGCGCCTGGAAGCCGCCGACTTCCTGGTTGCGCGTGCCGGTGACGACGATCGCGTCCTCGAAGTCCTGCGTTCCGGTGGATTGAGCAAAGGCGGTTGCAGGCATCGCGACGAGCGCGGACGAGCAGAGAAGAACGAGCTTTTTCAAAGGAAAACTCCACGGTGCGGATGCTGTGCTGATTGGATGACCAAGCCGCTATAGCGGATTTGAGACAGTCAGGTGACACGGGTTAGCCGCGCCGGCGAAATGCTATGCTGCGTTGCACAATAACCACAATTGACTGACGCGAATGCTTTTTGATCAGCGGCTTGCGTCGAGTCGCCGGCCCAGCGCAACGAACGCGTAAACCAGTGGCGGAACGAGGATCACGGACAGCACGACCTTGGCAAGCAACTGGCCGAGCAGGAGTTCGCCGATCGGGAACACGCCGTAGAAGGATACGGTAATGAAGATCAGCGTATCGACGATCTGGCTGAGCACGCTGGCAACGCCCGAACGCAGCCACAGCAGCCGCCCGCCGGTCCTCTTGAGGCGGCTGAAGATCGCCACGTTGAGGATCTGCGACGTGCCATAGGCAAGAATCCCACCAAGCCAGATGCGCGGAGTCGCGCTCATGATGGTGTTGAAGGCGGACAGCCGGTCCGGGGCCATGTCCTCGGCCGCGGGCGCGGCAAGCACCATCAAGGTCAGTCCAAGCGAGACCAGCAGCGGCACGAAACCGATCACGACCAGCCGGTTGGCAATCGAGCGGCCGTGCAGCTCGGCAACCGCGCTCGAGGTAATCACCAGCATCAGGAAGGCGAAGATGCCGGCCTCGACGGCAAGCGGCCCAAGCGCAACCTGCTTGTTGCCGAGCACCCCGGCGATGCACACCATGCCGCCGTAGAAGATCGCGAAGGCGAACAGGGACGGCGACAACAACGACGGCGGGGTGCGAGTGGCTTCGGTTTCCATCGCCGCGGGGTAGCGCCTTCATTCTCAAGTGCAAGTTGGGGCTCAGTGCAGGTCGAGGCTCGCCGCAAATGAAGCCAGGTGCAAGTTGACCCGGGCCGAGCGCGGCGGCTAGGCCCCGCGCCTGTGACCCCTCCCACCATTGATATCGTGGCGATCGGCGATGCGATCGTCGACGTCATTGCGACCTGCGACGACGCTTTGATCGAGCGCCTTGACCTGACCAAGGGCTCGATGCGCCTGGTCACAACCGACGAGGCGCTGCGGCTCTATGCTGCGATGGGTCCCGCGCGCGAGACCAGCGGCGGCTCGGCGGCGAATACGATGGCCGGTGTCGCGGCGCTTGGACTTCGCGCGGCGTTCATTGGCCAGATCGCCAACGACCAGCTTGGCGCGATCTTTGCGCATGACATGCACGCGCTCGGAGTGGCGTTCGATACCCCAGCCCTGCCCGCCGGTGAGCTCCCGACCGGCCGCTGCCTGATCCTGGTCACGCCTGATGCCCAGCGGACGATGAACACGTCGCCCGGAGCGAGCCACGCACTGGCTCCGCACATGCTCGACGAACCGCTGATCCGCTCGGCGGCGGTGACGTATCTCGAGGGTTACCTGTGGGGACCCGAGCAGCCGCGTGCAGCAATGCTGCGCGCCGCTGAAGTGGCGCGGGATGCCGGTCGGCAGGTAGCGTTCACGCTATCCGAGAGCCTGTGCCTGCCCGGGCGCCGCGAGGGTGTCGCCGGCCTGATCAACAGCGGACTCATCAACCTGCTGTTCGCCAATGAAGACGAGGCGATGCTGCTGACCGGTGCGGGCAACCTCGACGCCGCACTTGCGCTACTGTCAGCCAAGGTCGAGACTCTGGTGGTAACCTGCGGTGCCAAGGGAGCGCTGGCGATCGAAGAGAACGAGCGGGTCGGCATCGCCGCGCAGCCGGTTGCCCGCGTGGTCGACACTACAGGTGCAGGCGACCTGTTCGCGGCGGGCTTCCTCGCCGCACGCTGCCGCGGTCGCGATCTCGAGCGCTGCCTGCACACCGGCGCCGCGGCCGCCGCAGAGGTCATCAGCCACTTCGGGGCGCGGCCCGAGGCGGACCTCAAGGCACTGGTGCGACTGTGAAAAACCTCGCGCGGCTTGCAGTCTATTGCGGCTCGGCCGCCGGAACCGACCCGCGCTTCGGCGAAGACACTCGCGCGCTTGCAGCAGCGATGGTCGATGCCCGGGTCGATCTCGTCTACGGCGGCGGGCGCCTCGGCCTGATGGGCGTCGTTGCCGATGCCGTGCTCGAAGGCGGCGGACGCGTCTACGGTGTGATCCCGGCGGCCCTGGTCGACCTCGAGGTTGCGCATCCGGGTCTCACCGAGCTCCACCAGGTGGAGACGATGCACGAGCGCAAGGCGCTGATGACCGACCTCGCCGACGGGTTCGTCGCCTTGCCCGGCGGCATCGGCACACTCGACGAATTGTTCGAAGCCTGGTCGTGGAACGCGCTCGGCTACCATGCCAAGCCCTTCTGCCTGCTCAATGTCGCAGGCTTCTGGGACCGGCTGATCGATTTTCTTGACCATGCCGCGGCGAGCGGGTTCCTGTCCCCCGCGCGGCGCTCGCAGCTGCTGGTCGCGGAGACGCCAGCACAGGCGCTCAAACAGCTGGACGAAGCGGCGGCGCGCGCTGCACAAGGCATGGTCTGGTAAGGGTCGATCGCACATGAACCGGTATCTGCTCGGCCTTCTTGGAATCGCCGTCATCCTTGCGATTGCCTATGCGCTGTCGGTCAATCGCAAGGGGATCCGGCTGCGGGTTGTCGGCGCCGCGTTCGCGCTTCAGGCCGGGATCGCCGTGCTGGTGCTCTACACCCCGTGGGGCCGGGCAGCGATCAACGGGCTCGCCGGCGGCGTCTCCAACCTGCTCGGCTATGCCAACAAGGGCACCGAATTCCTGTTCGGGCCGAGCGCGTCCAACCCGCTCGCCAACACCTTTGCAATCGCCGCACTGCCGGTAATCATCTTCTTCGCATCGCTGGTGGCGATCCTCTATTATCTCAACATCATGCAGCGGATCGTGCGCTGGGTCGGCGGCGCGATCGGCTGGATCACCGGAATCGGCCGGGTCGAGGCGTTGGGATCGGCGGCGAACATCTTCGTCGGCCAGTCGGAATCGCCATTGGTCGTGCGCCCGTATCTCGCGAGCCTTCCGCCGGCGCGGCTGTTCACCCTGATGACCGTCGGCATGGCGGGGGTCGCGGGCACGATCCTTGCGGCCTACGCCAGCCTGCTCGGCGCAGCGTTCCTGCCCTATCTGCTCGCCGCCTCGTTCATGTCGGCGCCGGGCGGGATACTGATGGCCAAGATCATCATGCCCGACGACGTGCCGGCCGAGGGCGAACTGCCGCTGGAAGGCGGGTCGGCCGAGGACCAGGTCGAGGTCGCCGAGACATTCGAAGAGGGCGAACGGCCAGCCAACATCATCATGGCAGCGGCCCAGGGCGCGCAGACCGGCGTCAAGCTGGCCGTGGCGGTCGGCGCGATGGTGCTGGCGTTCGTTGCTCTAGTGGCACTCGCCAACGGTCTGCTCGGCGGACTTGGCAATATGGCCGGAGTGCCGGACCTCAGCTTTCAGCGGCTGATCGGCTATCTGTTCATGCCCGTCATGTTCCTGATCGGTGTGCCGTGGAGCGAGGCCGGAACCGCTGGTGGACTGTTCGGGACCAAGCTGGTGCTCAACGAATTCGTCGCGTTCATCGATCTCGGCGCGATGGAGGCCGGGGCGTTGAGCGAACGCAGCCGGGCGATCATCACGTTTGCGCTGTGCGGCTTTGCCAATTTCAGCTCGATCGCGATCCAAATGGCGGTGACCGGAGGCCTCGCGCCCAACCAGCGGCCGGTGATCGCGCGGCTTGGCATTCGCGCGCTGATCGCGGGCAGCCTTGCCAATCTGATGAGCGCGGCGCTGGCGGGGCTGCTGCTTTAGGCCTAAAAGTCATCCCCATGGCTACCATCACCGGCGATCAGATCGCCTCCGTTTCGCTTCGCGACGCCGACCGCGACCCGCAGGCTTTCTCGAGCAAGCTTGGCCGCAGCTTCGAGGAATTTGGCTTTGCGGTCATTGCCGACCACGGCATCCCCGACGGACTGATCGCCCGCGCCGAGGACATGGCGCGGGCCTTTTTTGCGCTCCCCGACGAGGTCAAGCGGCGCTATGCGATCGCCGGCGGCGGTGGAGCACGCGGCTATACACCGTTCGGGATCGAGACCGCCAAGGGCGCGGCGGCGCACGACCTCAAGGAATTCTGGCACGTCGGGCGCGACCTGCCCATGGGCCATCGCTTCGCCAGGCACATGCCTGAAAACATCTGGCCCGACGAGGTGCCGGGGTTCCGCGAGACCTTCGCCGAGCTCTACGCGACCTTCGACCGGACCGGGCTTCGCATCCTCGAAGCGATCGCGCGCTTTCTCAAGCTCGATCCGGACTATTTCCGCGACACCGTGCAGGACGGCAATTCGGTGCTTCGCCTGCTCCACTATCCGCCGATCCAGGGCGAGCCGGGAAGCCATGTCCGCGCCGGCGCCCACGAGGACATCAACACGATTACGCTGCTGCTTGGTGCGGAAGAGGCAGGACTCGAGCTGCTGACTCGTGACGGGCGCTGGATTCCGGTTTGCCCCGCGCCGGGCGAGCTGGTGGTCAATATCGGCGACATGCTGCAGCGGCTGACCAACGGTGCGCTTCGCTCGACCTCGCATCGGGTGGTCAACCCGCCGGCCGAGCGGTGCGGCCGGTCGCGCTACTCGATGCCGTTCTTCCTGCACTTTCGCTCGGACTTCCTGATCGAGGCGCTGGCGGGAACGGTGCCGCCAGGCGAGCATCCGCGCTGGCCGTCGATCACCGCCGACGATTATCTCCAGGAGCGGCTGCGCGAGATCAAGCTCGCCTAGACGAGGTTGGCGGGTCCGAAACCATGCGGCAGGAGCGTGCCGATCGTGTGGCGCTCGCTTGCTTCGCCCACTCCTGCAGCGCACAGGATTTCCACGTCGCGCGAGCCGAGTTGCGCGGCCTCGAGGATCGCCTGGCGGCATCCACCGCACGGTGTGCAGGTCATGGTGCCCGACAGCGCGCCGCCGTCCACCCGGCCACCCGCTACAGCGATCCGGGCGACCCGGTCGAGCCCGAACGCGTGTTGTGCGGCCGTGAGGGCGCTCTGCTCCGCACACAATCCAAGGCGGTAGCAAGCATTTTCCATGTTCGCCCCGGTGACGACCTCGCCATCGACCGACTCGATCGCGCAGCCGACATGGAAGCCCGAGTAAGGGGCATAGGCCTTGAGCGCCGCGGCTCGCGCGACGGCGATAAGTTCTTCCTCTGTCATGATTTCGTCCTTAGGCGCGGGCAGTGGCCACAGGCTAGCTCGGACCGCACGGACCCACATGACCATGATTCGTTTCCTCGCGTCGTTCGCCGTTGCGCTCGCGGCGGTCGTGCCCACCCCTGCCCTCGCCTGGGGCAAGACCGGTCACCGCACCGCGGCGCTCGTCGCCGACCGTCATCTGAGCGGCATCGCCCGCGCGCATGTGCGTGAGATCCTGGGCGCCGAGACTCTCGACGAGGCCGGCACCTGGGCCGACGAGATGCGCTCCGACCCAAGCCCGTTCTGGCAGAAGACAGCTTCCCCCTGGCATTATGTGACGCTTGGCGGCTTCGCCTATGACAAGGCCCCCCCGGAGGGCGACGCGCTAAGCGCGCTCACTCGCTTCAGTGCGACGCTGCGCAACCCTGCGAGCAGCCGCGAGGAGCGCCAGCTTGCGCTGCGCTTCATCGTCCATCTCGTCGCCGATCTCCACCAGCCGCTGCACGCCGGCCGCCCGGGAGACCGCGGCGGCAACGACGTCAAGGTGAAATGGTTCGGCCGGGACACCAACCTGCACGCCGTGTGGGATTCGGCACTGGTCGACGAGGAACAATTGTCGTTCACCGAATGGGCCGAGCGGCTCAACCGTCACACGAGCAATGCCCAGATTATTGCCGACTGGGTCGATAACCCCGTCGTGTGGATCGCCGAGAGCGCCAAGATCCGCGACTCCATCTACCCCGACGGCACCGATCTGTCCTACGCTTATGTCTATCGCCATACACCGGTGGTGAAGCAGCGGCTGCGGCAGGCCGGGATCCGGCTCGCGGCCTATCTCAACCACCTGTTCGCCGAGCCGGTCGGCAGGCCACGATGATCCGCGCTCCGGCCCTGCTCACCGCTGTCCTGCTTGCGCTTGGCGGCTGCGCTGTCCGCCAGACGCCGATTGCCGAAACGGCGACCGCTTCAGGGCCTGTCGAAGTGCAGATTTTGGCGATCAACGACTTCCACGGCAATCTCGAGCCGCCCCGGCAGTGGATCGAAGCGGTCGGCACCGATGCGGCGAGCGCAAGAGTGCCTGCCGGCGGGGCCGCGCATCTCGCCACCGCCGCGAAGATGCTGCGCGCCGGCAAACCGCACAGCGTCACCGTCTCGGCCGGCGACATGATCGGCGCTACCCCGCTCGTTTCCGCGCTGTTCCTCGACGAGCCCACGATCCGGGCAATGGAGCAGGTTGGGGTCGAGTATAATGCCGTCGGCAATCACGAGTTCGACAAGGGCAGTGCCGAGCTGGTGCGGATGCAGCGCGGCGGATGCGACAAGTACGCCAGCCGGGAGCCGTGCGCGCTCGAGCCGTTCAAAGGGGCGAATTTTCGCTTTCTTGCCGCCAATGTGCTGACGGGAAGCGGCGAGACCCTGTTCCCGGGAACGGCGATCAAGGACTTCGGCCCGGTGCAGCTGGGCATTATCGGCATGACGCTGAAGGAGACGGCGACGCTGGTCACGCCGTCGGGCGTTGCCGGACTGACCTTCGCCGACGAGGCTGCGACCGCCAACGCCGCCGTCCCGCAACTGAAGGCTGCGGGTGCCGACGCGATCATGCTGCTGATCCACCAGGGCGCTAGAACGGCGGGCGGGTTCCAGGACACGACTTGTCCGGGGCTCTCGGGCCATATCCTGCCCATCCTCGCGAAGCTCGATCCGGCGATCGACCTGGTCGTGTCCGGCCACACCCACACATCGTACACCTGCTCGGTGCCACGGGTGAACGGCAGCCGGCCGCTGCTGCTGACCAGCGCGGGGCGTTATGGGACGATGATCACCGACATCCGCCTAACGATCGACCCGGCGGCTGGCCTCGTCGCCAAGCGGGCCGAGAATGTCATCGTCCAAGGCGAAGGGTTCGCCAGCTCGTCCGGAGCGATTGCGACCACGCCAGCCTATCCGATCTTTGCCGCCGACCCGGCGACCGCAGCACTGGTCGAACGCTACGTGCAGGCGGCAAAGCCCCAGGCCGAGCGGGTCGTTGCAACACTGCGAGCACCACTTGGCGCGGCGCCCGACGAGCATGGCGGGCGGCTGCTGGGCGAGCTGATCGCCGATTCGCAGCTCGCCTGGACTCGCTCCCCCGAGCGCGGGGGCGCGCAGATCGCGTTCATGAACGGCGGCGGCGTTCGTGCCGATCTCGTGCCGGGAGCGGGCGGCCACATAACCTACGCGCAATTGTTCGCGCTTCAGCCGTTCGGCAATGGGCTGGTGGTGCAGACGTTGACCGGCGCCGAGCTCAAGCGCTTGCTCGAACAGCAGTTCGCAAGCGGGACCAACACTGCCGCGAAGCCCAACATACTGCTGCCCTCGACCGGATTCGCGTTCCGCTTCGACCTGACCCGCCCGCCCGGCGACCGGATCGTCGGGATGACGCTTGGCGGCAGGCCAATCGCTCCGGCGCAGACCTATCGTGTGACGACCAACAGCTTCCTAGCAAGCAGCGGAGACAATTTCACCGTGCTCGGGGAAGGCCGTGACAAGGTCGACGCGGGGCTAGACCTCGATGCGCTCGAGGCTTGGCTCAAGACCGGGCCGGCACTGCCCACCGGCGATCGCGTGCGCAACGTCCGGCTCTGACGGGCGCCCACTTCCGCGCCCGCAGTGCCAAGCGGCTAGGCGACGATGCGCAGCTTGCGGCGCCCGGTTCCGGTCTCGCTAGCCTCAACTGGCTGGTGGTCCAGCGAGTAGCGCCGTTCGCGATCAGCTTCTTCCACGGTCTGAGCCCGGAAGTAGGAGATCGACAGCTTGCGCCCGAATACGTCGTCGCCGCGAAGCCTGAGCTCCGCCTCACTGTCGCCGGGCAAGCTGTCGCGAACCTCGGTCAATTTGTTGATCAGGTCATCAAGGGACTCATGGTCCGTGATGTCGATGAACTCTTTCACGCGTCTGGTCATTGCAACACCCTTCCCCGGATTGCCGGGGTTAAATACCTCTCGCCGGATTCATGGCGCAACGTCTAACGTCTCCTTATCCGCGAAGAAGTTGCTCCCTTCTGAATTGAACTGACATGAGAGGTGCAGAAAATGAACTCCAACGAGACCGTCACCCTTACAGCGGGAAAGCTCGTGCTTCGCCTAAGTCCTTCAATCGGCGGCAGTATCGAAGCGCTCGAGTTCGTCGGTGAGGGCCGCAGCACCTCGATATTGCGCAAATGTCACAGTCGCTTGGATAAGGTACTCGAGGCCGGCAATTTCCCGCTGGTGCCGTTCGTCAACCGAATTCGCGGCGGGCGCTTCAGCTTTCGGGGACGCGAAGTGGAGCTCGAGCCCAACATGGCGGGCGACCCGAGCCCGCTCCACGGACAGGGGTGGCTCGGGCAATGGACAGTCGAAACTCAGGAGACGGCCGAGGCCAGCCTGCGCTTCGTCCATCACGCCGGCGAATGGCCGTGGGCGTATGAAGCCGAGCAAGTCTTCGTCCTCGACGAGGGCGGAATGTCGCTCGAGCTGACGTGCCGCAACCTGTCGCACGATCCGATGCCGTGCGGGCTTGGCCAGCACCCCTATTTCGACTGCACGCCCGACACCCGCATCGATACGCAGGTCAGCCACGCCTGGACGATCGACGAGGCCGTGCTGCCCGTCGACAAGGTGCCGGCGGAGGGCCGTTTCGACCTGTCCGACCGGGCGGTCTGCGGACAGGGGCTCGACCATGGTTTTGCCGGCTGGGGCGGAAGCGCGCGGATGAACGATCTGTCCTGGCCTTATGAGCTCGAACTGAGTTCACCGACCGCGCGTTTCTTTCAGCTCTATTCGCCCGCGGAGGGCGGCATCTTCGTCGCCGAGCCGGTCACGCACGCCAACGCCGCGCTCAACGCGCCCGAGGAGCAATGGGCCGGGCTTGGGATGCATGTGCTCGAGCCGGGCGAGACGATGAGCCTCGCCATGCGGCTGGAGGTCACGCCCAAGCCTGCGTGAGCCGGTTGAACCGCAGGCAGTCGCCCTATATAGCGCGCCGCTTGCCGCCAGCCGGAGACGTGGGTGAGTGGCTGAAACCAACGCTTTGCTAAAGCGTCATACGGGCAACCGTATCGAGGGTTCGAATCCCTCCGTCTCCGCCACAAACCCCCACCACTAGTCTCTGCCTGTAGGGTGATTCCCTAAGCCGCCGCGATCGCGGCGTTTGTGCGCCCCAATCCGTGGCGAGCCGCGGACTTGGCGACATTCTCGAGGCCATTTCAGCGAGTTTCCACGCCCCTGTCTCCGCCCCAGTAGCGCTCGGTCCGGTTTCCCTGCTGTGCAGGCAATTAGCAGCGAATTTAAGCAAACAGGCCGCAAATTGGTTGTTGCTGCCAGTGCCACGCAAGGAAGAAATGGCGCAACTGCGCCACTCTGTGAGTTTCGAGTGATGAGAATTCCCTGTGTTTGCCAGCAGGGAATTCTTAGGCGACGGCAGGGATAGATTGTTTGTTCGGCAGGGATCCGGACGAACCAGGCTCAGGCTCGATCAGGCCAACCCAAAGCGCGGCGCTGCCGCCTCCAACACAGCGGAACCTCTATGTGGTGCAGCGCCTCGAGGGTGAGCGTCGGAGGCTGATGCCCAGCCAGGATGTCACGCTGAAGATCAGGAGCGAGGAAGGCGAGGCGCAAGATGTTGCGTTCATATCGCGATGCAGGCGCCGCCTCGATCGAAGGCTGACCGCGGTGAACCAGCACCATCCGATGCGCCTTTCGCAGTCCGGCGATCAGGGTGAGGTCTGGCTTCGCCCATCGGGTGCCGGAAATGATCAGCCGCTTGCCACCACGAAACGGCAGGCCAAGCGGCACCTCAATGCGGCAGGACTGACCTGATGCGTGGACTATCTTCTCACGATCCACCAGCTTCGCCGCGATGTTTGCTGCAAGATCACCGGCCAGGTCGATCAGCAAG
>JASLBJ010000082.1 GCA_030146725.1 Sphingomicrobium sp.
GAGACCATCGGCCATACCGCCACCATCCGCATCAATCGGCTGTTCGGCGACAGTGCCGAAGTGTGGATCAAGTCCGAGCGGGCCAATCCGGGCGGGTCGATCAAGGATCGTATCGCGCTGGCGATGATCGAGGATGCGGAAGCCTCGGGCAAGCTCAAGCCGGGCGGCACGATCATTGAGCCGACGTCGGGCAACACCGGTATCGGGCTGGCGATGGTCGCCGCGGTCAAGGGCTACCGGATCATCCTGGTGATGCCCGAAAGCATGAGCATCGAGCGGCGGCGGCTGATGCTTGCCTATGGCGCCGAGTTCGACCTGACCCCGCGCGAGAAGGGCATGAAGGGCGCGATCGAGCGCGCGACCGAGCTGCTCGGGCAGAACGAGAACAGCTGGATGCCGCAGCAGTTCGAGAACCCGGCCAACCTCGAGGTTCATCGCCGGACCACCGCGCTCGAGCTGCTCGAGGATTTCCGCGATTCGCCGCTCGACGCGCTGATCACCGGTGTCGGCACCGGCGGGCACATCACCGCCTGCGCCGAAGTGCTGAAAAAGGAATGGCCGGGGCTCAAGGTGTTCGCGGTCGAGCCAACGCTGTCGCCGGTGCTGTCGGGCGGAGCGCCGGGGCCGCACCCGATCCAGGGTATCGGCGCGGGCTTCGTTCCGGGGATCATGGACGTGAGCCTGCTCGACGGCGTGATCCAGGTCGATCCCAACGATGCCAAGGAGATGGCGCGGCGGTCGGCGCGTGAAGAGGGCATGCTGGTTGGGATTTCGTCGGGCGCGACGCTTGCGGCAATCGCGCAGAAGCTACCGGAGCTTGGCGGACACGCGCGCGTGCTCGGCTTCAACTACGACACTGGCGAGCGCTATCTGTCGGTGCCCGACTTCCTGCCCGAACAGGGCTGAAGTGGTGCTGGTCCCGCTCACCGGTTGAGCGGGACCAGCTATTCGCCGATTAGAAGGCGTCGGCTGGAAGCGCCATCAGGCTTTCGGCGCCCGCTTCGATCTTGCGGCGCAGCGTCGACGCCATCGGCAGCTCGCGCTGCGCGAAGAAGCGTGCGGTGACGATCTTGGACTGGTTGAAGCCCTCCTCGGCATTGCCCTCCGAAGCGGCGGCGGCGAGCTTGACCCACATCCAGCCGAGCGCGACGAGCCCGAGCAGTTCCATGTAGGCGTAGGCGCCGGCGCCGGCATTGTCGGGATCGGCCATGCCGTTCTGGGCAAGCCACATCGTCGCCTGCTGGAGTTCACCAAGGGCGGGCTCGAGCGCCGCCGCAACCCCGGCCGGGTCACCTGCAGCCCTGGCCTCGGCGATGTCGCGGCCGATCACCTCGAACAGCGCACGAACCGCGCGGCCGCCGTCCTTGGCGAGCTTGCGGCCGACGAGGTCCATCGCCTGGATGCCGTTGGTGCCCTCGTAGATCTGGGCGATGCGGGCGTCGCGGACGAACTGCTCCATGCCCCATTCACGGATGTAGCCGTGGCCGCCGTAGACCTGCTGGGCGAGCACAGTCGCCTCGAAGCCCTTGTCGGTGATGTAGCCCTTGATCACCGGGGTCAGAAGCGAGACGAGGTCGTCGGCTTCCTGGCGCTGCTCGTCGGACTGGGCGCGACGCGACAGGTCGACCTGGAGCGCGCCCCACAGCACCAGCGCGCGGGCAGGCTCGAGGAATGCCTTCACTTCCATCAGCATGCGGCGGACGTCGGGGTGGACGATGATCGGGTCGGCCTTGGCGGTCGCATCGCGCTTGTCGGCGGCGAACGCGCGTCCCTGACGACGGTCGCGGGCGTAGGTGACGGCGTTCTGGTAGGCGACCTCGGCCTGGGCGAGGCCCTGCAAGCCGACGCCGAGGCGGGCGGCGTTCATCATGATGAACATCGCGGCGAGGCCCTTTTCGGGCTCGCCGACCAGCCAGCCCTTGGCGCCGTCATAGTTGAGGACGCAGGTCGGGTTGCCGTGAAGGCCCATCTTCTTCTCGATCGAGCCGCAGCTGACGGGGTTGCGCTCCCCGAGCGAGCCGTCGTCGTTGACCAGCACCTTGGGGACGACGAACAGGGAGATGCCCTTGACCGTGTCGGGGGCGCCGGAGATCTTGGCGAGAACCAGATGGATGATGTTCTCGGCCAGGTCGTGCTCGCCCGAGGAGATGAAGATCTTGGTGCCGGTCAGCGAATAGCTGCCGTCGGGATTGGGCTCGGCGCGGGTCTTGAGCAGGCCGAGATCTGTGCCGCAATGCGGCTCGGTCAGGTTCATCGTGCCGGTCCACTTGCCCGACACCATGTTGGGAACGTACCTGGTCTTGAGCTCGTCCGAACCCTTGATCATCAGCGAGGCGATCGCGCCGGCGGTCAGGCCGTGGAACATCTCGAACGCCTGGTTGGCCGAGAGCACATATTCGCTGATTGCCGTGGCAAGCACGTGCGGCAGGCCCTGCCCGCCATATTCCTCGGGCGCAGAGAGGGTCGGCCAGCCGCCCTCGCAATATTGCTTGTAGGCTTCCTTGAAGCCCGGGGGAGCGGTCACCGAGCCGTCGTCGTTGCGCACGCAGCCATGCTCGTCGCCGATGCGGTTCAAGGGCGCGAGCACTTCGGAGGCGAAGCGGCCGCCCTCCTCGAGCACCGCTTCGATCAGGTCGGGAGTGGCGCTGGCGAAACCGGGCAGGTTGGAGAAACGGCTGACGTCGAGCACATGGTCGAGGACGAAGCGGGTCTCCTGCACGGGGGCGGTATAGCTGGGCATCAGTCGGTGCTCCTGGGGTCGGTGGGGGTGGCGTTGGGCGGTGCGGGGTCGGTGGGATCGAGCGTGGCGATGAAGCCTTGCAGCTCGACGATGGTGGCGTCGATATCGTCTTTCTGCCGGCGCAGCGCGGCGATGCGCTGGCGGCAGCGCTCGGCGGTTACGCGGAGTTGGGTCTGCTGCTGGTCGCCGACGTCGTAGAGGTCGAGCATGTCGCGGATTTCGCCGAGGCTGAAGCCGACGCGCTTGCCGCGCAGGATCCAGGTCAGCCGGGCGCGGTCGCGATCGGAGTAGAAGCGCGCGGTTCCGCGGCGCTCGGGCGAGATCAGGGCCTCGTCCTCGTAGAAGCGCAGCGCGCGGGCGGTGACGCCGAACGCCTCGCACATTTCACCGATATGATATCTGCCGGAGGCCGA
>JASLBJ010000303.1 GCA_030146725.1 Sphingomicrobium sp.
GGCACGCTTAACGTCGTTGCCTTCGCCAGTGGCGGTGACGTGGTCATCGGTGAGGGCGAGGAAGAGGAGACGGTGCCCGGAAGCATGGCGATGGCCACCGGCATCCTCATCGACGCCGGAATAGCCAATGCAACGATCACCAACTCGGGCACGCTGACCGTCGACGCGATCACCGCCAACGGCGGCGATGCGATGGCCAACGGCATTCTGGTGACCGGCAATGGCATGGGCATGGCGCCGCTTGAGGGCGATGTTCTGACCATCAACAACTCGGGCGACATCATCGTTCGCGTCAGCCAGGACGACAGCGGCACCTTCCAGCGCGGCATGGCGATCGACGTGGCAGCTGCTCCCAACCAGGCAGTGATCAACCTGCTCGGCGGTGGCAGCATCTACGGCAACATCGACATTGAGGCCGACGACATCATCAACGTCGACAATGGCGAGACCAGCTTCGACGGGATCGTCAACCCCGAGTGCATGCCGGCAGTCTTCGACGGGGTCGCTTCGACCTGTGGTCAGGGCACGCTCAACATCACCGCCGACGGAGCGCTGTTCCTGCGCGACGATCGCGACAACGATGATTACGACGGTCCTGCCTACGTGTTCGTCGATACTTTCAACATCGCGAGTGGCGGCACGCTGATCTACGAACTCGACGGAGAGACGAACGGAACGCAGCCGATCGGCAGCTATCCGCAGATCTTCGCTGAAACAGCCAATCTCGACGGCAATTTGGTCGCTCGGATCAACACCGACGACGGACTGTTCGAGGACACGTTCTTCAACAACGTCATCGATGCCAACGTCCGCAACGGCACGTTCGACACTTGCACCATCGAAGGCTTCGAGGACTCGGCGCTGCTCGACCTGAACTGCGTCTACGACGGCGGCGCGAACGTCGATCTTGGCCTGAACCGCATTGGCTTCGACGAAATCCCCGGCACGACCGACAATCAGAACGGTGTCGGCGGCGGTCTCGAGTGCATCTACGATCCGGACTTCGAAGGTCCGATGGCTGATGTCTTCCGGGATCTGTTCACCTTCGACCAGGCCGAGCTGTTGAATGCGCTCAATCAGCTCGCCGGGGCATCCTACGCGAGCTACCTGCAGTCGTTCACCTCGCTTGGTGTCCATTACAACGACATCCTCGACCGGGCGACCAACTGCGAGGTTCCCTCGCTTGCCGGGTCGGTGCTCGAGTGCCGGGTTGCCCCGACACATCTGTGGGGGCAGATCGACTTCCAGAACCGCGACGTGGGTGGCGACCTCAACGCCGGCGGTTATGAGTCCGATCGTTGGTCGATGCACCTTGGCTTCGATGTGAGCTTCGGCAATGCGGCGATCGTCGGCGCAAGCGTCGCCAAGGTCAGCAACCGCCTCGAGTTCGACGGTGTGAGCGGAAGCGAGGCCAAGGCCAGCGGCTACCAGCTTGGCCTCTACGGCGTGGTCGATCCGGGTCCCTTCTACGTGAAGGCGATGGGGACCTATTCGAAGTTCGACGGCGACATGAGCCGCAGCATCGACTTCACCCCAATCGGTGGGACTTTCCAGGCCGACCTCAGCAGTGACCCCGATGTCACGATGTGGACCCTTGGTCTGCACGCCGGCGCACGGTTCGCGATGGGGGCATCCTCGGCTGCCACACCGTACGTCAACCTGGACTACACCAATGCCAAGCTCCACGGGTTCTCGGAGAATCCGGTCGGCGTAGTGACTGGTGCGGCACTGACAGTCTACGACAGCCGTGAGAAGCGCACGACCCTGACCGGCGGTGTGAAGTTCGCCGGGGAAGTCAGCGGCATGGTCCCCGAGGTGAACCTTGGATACCGTCACCAGTTCGGCGACAAGCGCTCGAACTTCCGCGCTTCCTTCCTCGACCAGGACGGCATCGAGGGCTGCGACTTCGACATCCTGTCGGCGGGCGAGAAGCGCGGCGCACTGCTTGCCGGGCTCAGCCTCGGCGGCAAGGCGGGACCGGTCGATGTGCGGGTCGGGTACGAGGGCCTCTACAACAGCGACATGAAGAGCCACTCGGGCTACTTCAAGTTCGTGCTGCCGTTCGGTGGCCGGACGCCGCCGCCGCCCCCGCCGATGGTCGAGATGGCTCCTCCGCCGCCTCCGCCGCCCGCTCCGGTCGAAGAATATGCCCCGCCGCCTCCTCCGCCCCCGCCGCCCGCCGTCGGCGAGCGCGGCTAACCGGAGCCCGCCAACGTCGAAATCACCCCTGCGGTGGTCTCGACTGGCGGCGGGTCTCAGGAGGAGGCAATCGGTAAGAAAGATGAGGAGAGGGAAGCGATTCCCTCTTCTTTTCTTTTTCGGGCCAGTCACTTCGGCTACGGATAGAAACTATGACCAGCAGCAATAACATGAATGCGCGTGGACCAGCCGGTCGTGCCGCCTCCCCGCCGGGCGCCGGCACGGCGAGACCCGCCGGCCAAGGTGCCGCCCCACCCCAGGGTACGGTCGATCAGGCCATTGCCCAGGCACGGCAGGGCAGAGTGAATGTCACGCCCGCCAAGGCCATCGACATGGCTGGCACGCTGTTCCAGCAGGGCAAGTTCCAGCAGACGATCATCGTCTGCAACCAGCTGATCACCGCACGACCGTCGAACCCGGACGCGCACAACATCCTCGGAGTGGCGCTCAATGCGCTTGGCCGTCGCGACGAGGGGCTCGCGAGCCTGCGCCGCGCCGCCAAGCTTGCTCCGCGCGCCGCAAGCATCCACGCCAACCTTGGCGAAGTGCTGCGGCAGAACGGCGACCTGGATGAGGCCGCCCAGGCGCTCGAGCGTTCGATCGAGCTCAGCGCCAACAACGCGCAGGCGCTCAACAATCTCGGCATCGTGCACTATGAGCGCAAGCAGTTCGACGAGGCGGTCAGATATTACCGCCTCGCGCTCGAAGTGCGGCCCTCCATGGCCGAAGCGTCCAACAATCTGGGCAATGCGCTGCGCATGAGCGGCGACCTCGAAGGCGCGATGCGCGCCTACCAGGACGCGCTGACCGAGCGCGAGCGCTACCCCGAGGCCTACAACAATCTCGGCACCCTGCTTCAGCAGGACCGCAAGTTCGAGGAAGCCGAGCACGCGTTCCGCAAGGCGATCGGCCAGTCTCCCCACTACGTCGAAGCTCACAACAATCTCGCCTCGCTCCACTTCGGGCAGAAGCGGGACACGGATGCGCTTCGCATCCTTGCCGACGCCCTAAAGTTCGCGCCCAAGAACCCGCAGACTTTGTTGCTGACCGCGCGCGTCCAGACTCGCCGCAACAACTACACGGCAGCCGAGCAGGCCGCGCGCATGGCACTCGCGGAAAAGCCCGACAGTCCCGAGACGCTGACCCTGCTCGGTCAGATCCTGCATGAAACCGATCGCTACGACGAGGCGATCGAGAAGCTCGAGAAGGCCGTCGAGATCAGCCCCAACAATGCCGAAGCGCTCAACTTCTACGGGGTTGCGCTAAAGTCGGTCGGGCGTCTCGACGAAGCGCGCGAGACCATCCTCAAGGCGCTAAGCCTGAACGCGTCGATGCTCGGCGCCTACGCCAACCTCAACGACCTGGTCGACTTCTCCAAGGACGACGACCTGTTCAACAAGATGGACGCGATCTACCAGGCCGCCCCCAACAAGGAGGCCGAGGGACTGCTTCCGTTGCACTTCGCTTATGCCAAGGCGCTCGACGATCGCGGTGAACACGCCCGCGCGCTCGATCATTATGTCACCGGCGGCCGGATGAAGCGCAGTCAACTCAGCTACGACGAGGCCGAAACCTTCGCCTTCTTCGACGGCATCCGAGAGGCTTTTCCAAAGGAACGGTTCGAGGACCGCCCGTTCGCCGGCAATCTTGACGACCGGCCAGTGTTCATCGTCGGCATGCCGCGTTCGGGCTCGACCCTGGTCGAGCAGATCGTCTCAAGCCACCCGGGCATCTATGGCGCGGGCGAGGTCAAGTATCTCAGCCGCGCGCTTGGCCAGCTTCGCGACCGTTTTCCCTCCCTGCCCAAATATCCTGCGATGATGGACAGGATCACACCGGCGCAGATGGGCATCGTCGCCCGCAACTATGTGAACTCGATCGCCAATGGCGCCGGCGACGCACGGCGGATCACCGACAAGCTGCTGACCAACTACTTCTTTGTCGGCATGATCCACTTGCTGTTCCCGAACGCCAGGATCATCCACACGCTACGCGACCCGGTGGACACCTGCCTCAGCGGCTTCACCAAGCTGTTCAAGGACGACATGCCGCACAGCTACGACCTGGGCGAGCTTGGCCGCTATTACGGCAAGTATCGCGAACTGATGCAGCATTGGGAGGCAGTGCTTCCGCCCGGCGTGCTGCAGACGGTCGTCTATGAGGATGTTGTCGCCGACACCGAAAAGGAAGCGCGCGCGCTGATTGCGTTCCTTGGACTCGAGTGGAACGACAAGTGCGTCGATTTCCACAAGTCCGACCGACCGGTGAAGACCGCCAGCGTCGCGCAGGTGCGCCAGCCGATCTACAACACGGCGGTCAAGCGCTGGAAGAAATACGGTGAGGGGCTGCAGCCGCTGGTCGATGCCATCGACGGCAAGTCCGCCGGCCAGCCCGGCAGGGCGCCGGCCACGGTGGAAGAGCACGCCTGAAACGGGCGCCGTCGGCGACGTGCAGACGGCCACTCGACAGGGTGCGCGGGGGAACACAGGACACGTGCGTTCACTGACGCATCTCGACCGGCTCGAGGCCGAGAGCATCCACATCCTGCGCGAAACCGCTGCTGAGGCAGAGCGCCCGGTGATGCTCTATTCGATCGGCAAGGATTCGGCGGTCATGCTGCACCTTGCGCGCAAGGCCTTCTTCCCCGCACCGCTGCCGTTCCCGCTGCTCCACGTCGACACGACGTGGAAGTTTCGGGACATGTACACGTTGCGCGACAAGGTCGCCGCTGAAGCCGGCACCGATCTGCTCGTCTACACCAATCCCGAGGCCGAGCAGCAGGGCATCAACCCGTTCGATCACGGCCCGCTGCATACCGACCTGTGGAAGACCGAGGGACTCAGGCAGGCGCTCGACAAATACGGCTTCGACGCGGCGTTCGGCGGTGCCCGGCGCGACGAGGAGAAGAGTCGCGCCAAGGAGCGGGTGTTCAGCTTCCGCAGTGCCAACCACCGCTGGGATCCGAAGCGCCAGCGCCCGGAGCTGTGGTCACTCTATAATGTCCGCAAAAACCCCGGGGAGAGCATCCGGGTGTTCCCTTTGTCCAACTGGACCGAACTCGACATCTGGCAATATATCCTTCGTGAGACTATCGAGATCGTGCCGCTCTATTTCGCTGCGGAGCGCTCTACGGTCGAACGCGACGGGATGATCCTGATGGTCGACGACGATCGCTTCCGCTTCCGGCCCGGCGAACAGCCGGTCCTGCGCCGCGTGCGCTTCCGCACATTGGGATGTTACCCGCTATCCGGCGCGGTCGAAAGCGAGGCGTCGACCGTCGAGCAGATTGTCCGGGAAATGCTGCTGACCACCACCTCCGAGCGCCAGGGCCGAATCATCGACCGCGACGGTGGAGGCGCCGGCATGGAGCAGAAGAAGCAGGAAGGGTATTTCTGAGGTGACCCTTCCGGCCACCCATGACCGCGATCTCATCAGCCAGGACGTGTCCGCCTGGCTCGCGCAGCATGAGGCCAAGGAATTATTGCGCTTCATCACCTGCGGCAGCGTCGACGACGGCAAGTCGACGCTGATCGGGCGCCTGCTCTACGACAGCAAGCAGATCTTCGATGACCAGCTCGCCGCGCTCGAAAGCGACAGCAAGCGCGTCGGCACGCAAGGGCAGGAGATCGACTTCGCGCTGCTGGTAGACGGCCTTTCGGCCGAGCGCGAGCAGGGCATCACCATCGACGTCGCCTACCGTTTCTTCACCAGTGCGCGGCGCAAGTTCATCGTCGCCGATACGCCAGGCCACGAGCAATATACCCGGAACATGGTCACCGGCGCCTCGACCGCCGACCTCGCGGTCATCCTGGTCGACGCGCGCAAGGGGGTGCTGACACAGACCCGCCGCCATTCCTATCTCGCTCACCTCGTCGGCATTCGGCATATGGTGCTCGCAGTGAACAAGATGGACCTGGTCGACTATGACCAGGCCGCATTCGACGCGATCCTCGCCGACTATTCGCTGTTCACGAGGGAGATCGGGATCGACCAGTGGACCGCGATTCCAGTCTCGGGCCTCCGCGGCGACAATGTCCTGACACCAGGCTCCGCCATGGCCTGGTACTCGGGCCCGAGCCTGATCGAGCATCTCGACGGCGTTCCGCTCGACATGGCGGCAGACGTGGCGAAGCCGCTGCGCATGCCGGTTCAATGGGTCAGCCGGCCCAACCAGGACTTCCGTGGCTTTGCCGGCCAGATTGCCTCGGGCACGATGGGACCGGGCGCCGAGGTGCGCGTGCTTCCCTCCGGGCAGCGGACCCGCATCGCGCGGATCGTCACGCAGGGCGGCGACCTCGATCAGGCCGTTGCGGGCGAGTCCGTCACCGTAACCCTGGACGACGAGGTCGACTGCTCGCGGGGCGACGTGATCGCCGCCGCGGCCGATCCGCCCGAAGCTGCCGACCAGTTCGAGGCAACGATCGTCTGGCTGGGCGAGGACGATCTTCTGCCCGGTCGCGGTTATTGGCTTAAGCTCGGAACGCAGACGGTAACCGCAACCGTCCAGCCGCCGAAGTACGAGGTCAACGTCAACAGCCTCGAGCATCTCGCCGCTCGGACGCTCTCGCTCAATGCGATCGGCGTGGCCGAGATCGCCACCGACCGCGAGATCACATTCGAGCCCTATGCCGTGCCGGGCGCCAGCCCCAATCGCGTACTCGGCGGCTTCATCCTGATCGATAAACTGACCAACGCGACGGTCGCCGCTGGCATGCTCCACTTCGCGCTTCGCCGAGCGATGAACATCCATCGCCAGCATCTCGATGTCAGCCGCGACACGCATGCGCGGATCAAGGGCCAGAAGCCGTTCGTGCTGTGGTTCACCGGCCTCTCCGGCGCCGGCAAGTCAACGATCGCCAACCTCGTCGAGAAGCGGCTGGTCGCGCGCGGCCGCCACACCTTTCTGCTCGACGGCGACAATGTCCGCCACGGTCTGAATCGCGATCTCGGCTTCACCGAGGCAGACCGGATCGAGAATATCCGCCGCGTCGGCGAGGTGGCGCGACTGATGGCCGATGCCGGCCTGATCGTGCTGACCGCCTTCATCTCGCCGTTCCGCGCCGAGCGCGAGATGGTGCGCAATATGTTGCCCGAGGGCGAGTTCATCGAGATTTTCGTCGACACGCCCCTGTCCGAAGCCGAGAAGCGCGACGTTAAGGGTCTCTACGCCAAGGCCCGCGCGGGGGAGCTTGCCAATTTCACCGGTATCGACAGCCCGTACGAGCCGCCGGAGATTGCCGAGATCCACGTCGACACCATGTCGCTCAGCGCCGACGAGGCCGCCGACCGGATCGTCGAGGAGCTACTTCGACGGCGCGGCTGAGCGGACAGGCCGAGCAAAGAACCCGCAACTAACCTCCCTCACAGCCGCCACGGAACAGCTATGAAACCCCTGATACTTTCCTGCGCCGCGCTTCTTCTCTGCTCCAGCCCAGCGCAGGCGCAGGAGCAGAGCCAGGACGACGACGACTTTCGGGTGCGGGTCGGCCTGGGCGCTCAGTTCCGGCCGCAATTCACAGGGGCGGACGGGATCGACGTCGCTCCGCTGTGGGACTTGGATGTTGCCCGCGGCGCCGAGCCATTCGGCTTTGAGGCCCCTGACGACAATTTCGCCATCCGCCTTGTCTCCGCAGGGGGCTTCTCGATCGGTCCCGCAGCAAACATCGCCAGCAGCCGCAGCAATTCGGATGTTGGTGCGCCCGTCGGCCAGGTCCCGACGACGCTGGAGGCGGGCGCCTTCGCAGAATTCCTCGCCAGCGATTCCTTCCGGTTCAGGGGCGAATTGCTGAAGGGGATCGGTGGGCACCAGGGGCTCGTCGGGGCCATCGGCGGCGATTACATCGCCCGCGACGGCGACCGCTACGTGCTATCGGTCGGGCCGCGTCTCCTGTTCTCCGATCGCAGGTATCAACGCGCGTATTTCGGCATCGACGAGACGGCAGCCGCAGCTTCGGGCCTGCCCGTCTATCGGCCGGGAAGCGGCCTTCATGCGGTCGCGCTCACCAGCGGACTATCGTATCAGATCAACGGCCGCTTCGGCCTGTTCGGCTATGGGCGCTACGAGCGTCTCGTGGGTGACGCCGCCAAATCGGCGATCATCCGGGAGTTCGGCTCGCGCAATCAGCTGTCCGCCGGTGCAGGCCTGAACTACACCTTCACCATCGTCCGGTAATCTGCGCCGCAGAGTCGCTCAGTCGCCACTGCCGCCATCGGGCGTGAAATACTGGTCGTACTTGCCCTCGACGCCCTTGAACGAGTCGGCGTCTTCCGGGCTGTCCTTCTTGCGCGTGATGTTCGGCCACTGGCTCGAGAAAGTCGCATTGAGTTCGAGCCATTTCTCCTGGCCGCTCTCGGTATCCGGCAGGATCGCCTCGGCCGGGCACTCGGGCTCGCACACGCCGCAGTCGATGCACTCGTTGGGGTTGATGACCAGCATGGTCTCCCCCTCGTAGAAGCAGTCGACCGGGCAGACCTCGACGCAGTCCATGTATTTGCAACGAATGCAGGCGTCGGTAACGACGTAGGTCATGGTCGGAAGGCTCCCTGAAAGCGCCCGCATCCGCTAGGTCGACGGGCCGGACTCGTCAACGCCCAGCTCTTCGTAGCAGGTCCGCGCTTCCGCCGCCGGCCCGCGGCGATCGGGCAAGGCAACGACCCGGAGCACGCGCACCCGGTCGCGCAAGGGGAGTGCAATGGTGCTTCCGACCCGCACCGGCTCGCTGACCTTCTCGACCCTCTTGCCGTCGATCCGCACATGGCCGCTGTCGAGCAGTCCCTGCGCAAGCGTGCGACTTTTCACCAGGCGAATGCAGTGGAGATAGCGGTCGATGCGCACGGTCAGCGCTTGAAGTTGGCCAGTTCGGCAAAGGCGTTGCCGGGCCGGATTTCGCGGCGCTCCTGCCGCGATCCGCGACGGCCGCGCCAGCGCCACGCATCGCCGGCGCGGGCAAAGCCGATGTCGCTCATCAGCAGGTCGAGCGCCTGGGCGTCGAGCCCGATCGAGGTCGCGAGAGGAGCATCGACCGGATCGCTCCCGCCCGCCGCCCGTACCTTCAG
>JASLBJ010000011.1 GCA_030146725.1 Sphingomicrobium sp.
GAGGAGTATCGCGGCCATGGCCACCAAGTCCGTCACCGACCAGAGTTTCGCAGACGACGTGCTCGGCGCGTCCGGGCCAGTGCTCGTCGACTTCTGGGCCGAATGGTGCGGGCCATGCCGGATGATCGCCCCGGCGCTCGAGGAAATCTCAAAGGAACTGGGCGCGAAAGTCACCATCGCCAAGCTCAACATCGACGAAAATCCCGAGGTTCCGGGCCGCTACGGCGTGCGCGGGATCCCGACCATGCTGCTGTTCAAGGACGGCCAGCCGGTCGCGACCAAGGTCGGAGCCGCGCCGCGCAGCCAGATCCAGCAGTGGCTCGAAGCGCAGCTCTAGGCGTCATTGCGGCGGTTCCATGCCCGGCCGGAATCGATCGAATCTGGGCAGCCCGTCCTGCGGATCGAACCACGGCACCCGGCTGTCCCAGAAGATGTGGAAGCCCGGGGCAATCAGCCCCGGGTCGTCCAGCGTGGCGATGCTGAAGTCGAACGTTTCTGTCTGGGTGTCGTAATCAAGCCCGAGCGGCGTGCCGCACCGGTCGCAGAACAGCCGGCTCGCAAAGCTGCTGGAGCGGGTGCGGCGGACATGGTTTTCGCCCCTGGTCACCAGCCAGTCGCCAGCCGGCACGGAGGCGAAGGCCATCGCCGGTGCACCGCTGTTGAGCTGGCAGGTGCGGCAATGGCACCATCCGGCATCGAACGGAGCGCTTCGCAACTCGAAGCGCACCGCCTTGCACAGGCACCCTCCGGCAGCATGGGTCACAATGTTTCCTCGATCCACTTGGCCAGCACTTAATTGACTAGGCACAGGGGGCTGCCTACATCGCAGCCGGCAAGCACCCGCGCGCGGGTGAGAGGTTCCGCCGGTCTTCCAGCGCGCGCCGGTCTTCCAGCGCGCACCGGTCTTTTTCGCGCGCAAGCGTATCTAAGGGAATAACATGTTCGCCGGACTGGCAAAGAGCATCTTCGGATCGGCTAACGACCGCTATGTGCGGGGCCTCGGCAAGTATGTCGACGCGATCAACGGGTTCGAGCCGACGATTTCGGCGATGACCGACGACGAGCTGCGCGGGCAGACCGACATCTTCCGCCGCCGCCTGGCCGACGGCACGCCGCTCGACGACCTGCTGCCGGAAGCCTTCGCGACGGTCCGCGAGGCGGCCAAGCGCGCCCTTGGCCAGCGGCACTACGACGTCCAGCTGATCGGCGGCATCGCGCTCCACCGCGGCGAGATCGCCGAGATGAAGACCGGCGAGGGCAAGACGCTGGTTGCGACGCTTGCCGTCTATCTCAACGCCCTTCCGGGCAAGGGCGTGCATGTCGTCACCGTCAACGACTATCTTGCCCGCCGTGATGCCGACTGGATGGGCCAGGTCTACAACTTTCTCGGCCTGACCTACGGCGTGATCGTCCCCAACATGATGGATCATGACCGGCGCGAGGCGTACCAGGCCGACATTACCTACGCGACGAACAACGAGCTCGGCTTCGACTATCTGCGCGACAATATGAAATACTCGCGCGACCAGATGGTCCAGCGGCCGTTTCATTTCGCGATCGTCGACGAGGTCGACTCGATTCTGATCGACGAAGCACGTACGCCGTTGATCATCTCGGGGCCGACCGACGACAAGTCCGAGCTGTACAAGCTGGTCGACGCGCTGGTGAAGACCTTCGCGCCTGAAGACTATGAAAAGGACGAGAAGCAGAAGAGCGTCGTCCTGACCGAGGACGGGACCGAAAAGGCCGAGCGCATGCTCGAGGAAGGCGGGCTGATCGAGGGCCGCAACCTCTACGACATCACCAATACCCAAGTGGTCCACCACCTCAACCAGTCGCTCAAGGCGAACGTCATGTTCCGCAAGGACATCGACTATATCGTGAAGGACGAAAAGGTCGTCATCATCGACGAGTTTACCGGCCGGATGATGGACGGGCGGCGCTGGTCCGACGGGCTTCACCAGGCTGTCGAAGCGAAGGAGGGCGTGCAGATCGAGCCCGAGAACCAGACGCTCGCCTCGATCACCTTCCAGAACCTGTTCCGCATGTATCCCAAGCTGTCGGGGATGACCGGCACCGCCTCCACCGAAGCGCCCGAATTCTTCGACATTTACAAGATGAACGTCGTCACCATTCCGACGCATGTGCCGGTGCTGCGGGAAGACAATGACGACGAATTCTACAAGAACATCACCGACAAGTTTGCGGCGATCGCCAAGGAGATCAAGGCGCGCCAGGAGCATGGCCAGCCAGTGCTGGTCGGTACCGTGTCGATCGAGAAGTCGGAGATGCTGTCCGAGTTCCTCGCGCGCGAGAGCATCGACCATGAGGTGCTGAACGCCCGCTTCCACGAAAAGGAAGCGCATATCGTCGCGCAGGCGGGCGCGATGCGGGCCGTCACGATCGCAACCAACATGGCCGGTCGCGGGACCGACATCCAGCTTGGCGGCAACGTCGATTTCCGCATCACCGACGAGCTCGACCACCTGCCCGACGGGCCGGAACGGACAAGCGAGATCGAGCGCATCAAGGCCGAAGTTGCCGAGCAGAAGCGGCTGGTCAAAGAGGCCGGCGGCCTGTTCGTGCTTGGCACCGAGCGCCACGAGAGCCGCCGCATCGACAACCAGCTACGTGGCCGTTCGGGCCGCCAGGGCGATCCGGGCCTGTCGCGTTTCTATCTCAGCCTCGACGACGACCTGCTGCGGATTTTCGGTCCGCAGACGATGTTCGCCAAGCTGATGAACAAGAACCTCGAGGACGGCGAGGCAATCGTGTCCCCGTGGATCTCCAAGGCGATCGAGACCGCGCAGAAGAAGGTCGAGGCGCGAAACTATGACGTGCGCAAGCAGGTCGTCGAGTTCGACGACGTGATGAACGATCAGCGGAAAGTCATCTACGAGCAGCGTTCGGACATCATGGATGCCGAGTCCGTCAGCGACGTGATCACCGAAATGCGCGCCGAGACCGTTGTCTCGATCGTCACCGTGCACTGCCCGCCGGGCACCTATCCCGAGCAATGGGACGTCGACGGCCTGAAGGAGAGCCTCGACCTGGTATTCGGGCTTTACCCACCCGTCGACGACTGGCTGCAGGAAGAGACAGTCGAGCAGGAGATCATCGTCGAGCGCATCCAGCGGCTGGCCGACGAGTCGATTGTCGCGAAGACGAGCGAGGTCGAGCCGGAGCGCTGGGCCGAGGCCGAGAAGAGCATTCTCCTGCAGACGCTCGACCACCACTGGAAAGAGCATCTGGCCACGCTCGATGCACTGCGCGCGGTGATCCACCTGCGCAGCTACGCGCAGAAGAAGCCGATCGACGAGTATAAGCAGGAGGCGTTCCTCCTGTTCGAGCGGCTGCTGATCGCCATCCGCGAGGAGGTCACGCGGCTGCTGATGCGCGCGCAGGTCCAGCTCGAGGCGCCGCCGCTGCCGGTGCTGCCCGACTTCATCACCCAGCACCTCGATCCCTTCTCCGGCGACGACGACACGGCAGACATCGACTTTGCCACCGGCTCGGTGATGTCCAACCTGCCGCCGCTCAACATCCCGCAACCGGGGATGCCGACGCGAGTGGAGGATGGCGAACTGGTCTCGGCGCCGGTCAGTCGCAACGCGCCATGCCCGTGCGGATCGGGGCGGAAGTACAAGCATTGTCACGGCCAGGCCGCCTGACCGCAGAGCGCCCGGGCTCGGGCCCAGCTGCGGCCGCCGGGTCGCCTGGCCGGACGGCGCTTCGGCGGGCCTACCGGCCCGACGAGGAGACGGTGGCGCTTGAGCGCATCGGGCAAGCCCGGCTTGCGCCCGCCGAGCTTGGTGAAGCGCACGGGCTTGCCCGCGAGCTCGTCAAGGGCGTCAGAAGTCACAAGTCGTCTGGGCTGGACGCTTTTCTCCAGGCCTATGACCTTGGTAGCGACGAGGGCATCGCGCTCATGTGCCTGGCCGAAGCGCTACTGCGCATCCCCGACGCGCGCACTGCCGACGAGTTGATCGCGGACAAGCTCGCCGGTCCCGAATGGGCGGAGAAGCTTGGCAATTCGGGTTCGGCGTTCGTCAATGCCGCGACGTTTTCGCTGCTGCTGACCGGCAAGGTGCTCGAAGGTGCCAACGACCGAAGCCCCAGCTGGCGCGCGGCGCTGGGGCGTGCGGTCGGGCGCCTGGGCGAGCCGGTCGTGCGCACCGCGGTCAGCCAGGCGATGCGCATCCTGGGACGCCAGTTTGTGTTCGGGCGCACCATCGACGAGGCGCTGCGCCGCGCCGCGCCCGAGCAGGCACACGGGCTCACCCACAGCTTCGACATGCTTGGCGAGGCTGCCCGTACCCACGCCGATGCGGCACGTTATGCCCGCGCCTACGGCGAAGCGCTCGACCGTATCGCACTTGACGCCAAGGGCGGTTTTGCGCGCTCGCCTGGCATTTCGGTCAAGCTCTCGGCGCTTCACCCGCGCTACGAATGGAGCCACGCCGCGGAGGCCAAGGCCGCCATCCTGCCGGTTCTGCGCGAGCTGGCGCTGAAGGCCGCGCGCGCCGACGTTCATTTCACCATCGATGCGGAGGAAGCCGACCGGCTTGAGCCCTCGCTCGACATCTTCGAGGCGCTGCTCGCCGACGACGCCTTGTTCGCCGCGACGGGCGGGGGCTGGGGCGGGTTTGGCCTTGCCATACAGGCCTATCAGAAGCGTGCCGTGCCGTTATGCGACTGGGTCATCGACGTGGCTCGGGCGCACGGCCGCAAGCTGATGGTGCGCCTGGTCAAGGGCGCCTATTGGGATAGCGAGATCAAGGCCGCGCAGGTCGCCGGCCTCAGCGACTATCCGGTTTTCACCCGCAAAGTCGCGACCGACGTTTCCTATCTCGCCTGCGCGCGCCGGCTGCTTGCCGCACCGGACGTCATCCTGCCCGCCTTTGCCACGCACAATGCCAGCACGATCGGCGCGATTAAGGCGATCGCCGGCTCAACGCCGCTCGAGTTCCAGCGCCTCCACGGCATGGGTGAGGGGCTGTACGAGGAGCTTGGGCGGATCGAGACCGCGATGGGTCAGCCGCGCTCGCCGGTACGCATCTACGCGCCGGTTGGAAGCCATAAGGAACTGCTCGCTTATCTCGTCCGCCGGCTGCTTGAGAACGGCGCCAATTCGAGCTTCGTCAATCGGCTTGGCGACGAGCATGTGTCGCTTGACGAGCTGGTGCGCGATCCCGTCGCTGAACTTTCCGCCACCGAGCCGAAGCGCAATCCCGCAATTCCGCTGCCGACCGCGATCTTCGGGGAAGCGCGTCGCAACAGCGCCGGCGTCGACCTGTCGGATCCGCTTGTGCGCGAGCCGCTGGCCGAGCGGCTGAAGGCGCTTGAAAGCCGCAGCTGGCGCGCCGGCGGGGCGGGGCCGGGCAGGGCCGTCGTCTCGCCTCATGATCGGGGATTCCGGGTCGGCACCGTGGTCGAGGCAAGCGCCGAGGATGTCGACCGGATGATGCGGCTTGCGCATTCGGCCCAGCCCGAATGGGACGCGCTCGGCGGGGCCGCGCGGGCGCAGTTGCTGTCGCGGGCTGCCGACTTGTTCGAGGAGCATCGCGAGGAGCTGTTCTCCTTGTGCATCCGCGAGGGCGGCAAGACGCTCCCGGATGCCGTGCTCGAGGTGCGCGAGGCAGTCGATTTCCTGCGCTTTTACGCCGCCGAAGCGCGCGACAAGTTCAGCCATCCGCTTCCACTTCCGGGACCGACCGGCGAGCAGAACGAGCTTCGGCTGCACGGCCGCGGCGTGTTCGCCTGCATCAGCCCATGGAACTTCCCGCTGGCGATCTTCATCGGTCCGGTCGCCGCCGCGCTTGCAGCCGGCAATACGGCGATCGCCAAGCCCGCGGAGCAGACGCCGCTGATCGGCGCGCTGGCGATCGACTTGCTGCACCGCGCCGGGATCGCCGGCGACGTAGTCCAGCTCGCGGCTGGCGACGGCTCGGTTGGAGCCGCGCTGACTGCTCATCCGCTGCTCGGCGGGGTGGCCTTTACCGGATCGACCGAGGTCGCGCGGCTGATCAACCGCACGCTTGCGAACCGCGATGGCCCGATCCTGCCGTTCATTGCCGAAACCGGCGGGCAGAATGCGATGATCGTCGATTCGTCGGCGCTGCCCGAGCAAGTCACGCGCGATGTCCTCGCTTCGGCGTTCCAGAGCGCAGGGCAGCGCTGCTCCGCGCTGCGCGTGCTGTTCCTGCAGGAGGACATCGCCGGCCCGATGATCGCGATGATCGCGGGCGCGATGCAGACGCTGCACATCGGCGACCCGCGGGCCTTGACCACCGACGTCGGGCCGGTGATCGACATGGAGGCCAAGGAGGCGCTCGACGGGCATCTCGCCTGGCTCGACGGGCAGGCGAAGCGACTGTGCCGGCTCGAGCTCCCGAGCGACGCCGACGGCGGCAGCTTCGTCGTTCCCGCAATGTATGAGATCAGCGCGCTAAGCGACTTGAACCATGAGAACTTCGGCCCGATCCTGCATGTCGTTCGGTTCGCCGGCGACAAGCTCGGCGACGTGGTGGATGCGATCAATGCGACCGGCTACGGACTGACGCTTGGCCTGCAGAGCCGGATCGACACCACCCGCGATTTCGTCGAACAGCGTGCGCGGGTCGGCAACTTCTACGTCAACCGCAACCAGATCGGCGCGGTCGTCGAAAGCCAGCCGTTCGGCGGCGAGGGGCTGTCGGGCACCGGTCCGAAGGCCGGCGGGCCTCACTATGTTGCGCGTTTCGCGACCGAGCGCGTGACGTGCATCGACACCACTGCCGCAGGGGGCAACGCCTCGCTGATGGCCGCGCTCGACTAGCTTGCAAGCCGCCACGGATTGAGCGCGTCCTGAGGCGGTTGGGCGATGAATACCCGGGCAAAGTTGCGGATCTGGCCGCGCAGCAGTTCGTCGCTGATCTGTTCCGTCAGGTAGGTGAGAACGTTGGGAAACGTATCGAACTCGCCAAGCGTCGGTTCGCGTCGGAAGGCCATCGACCAGCCTTCGAAACAGCGTTTGTAGACCGGCCGATCAAGCAAGGTGGAGACCGCTAGGTGGCGGTGATCGGCCCGGATCGACTCGAACAGGCGCTCGGTGGCCCGGCGCGGACCCTCGATCACTTGAAGATACCGGTTGCCCCCCGCAACGAGCAGTCCGCTGATCTCGTCGCGGCGATTGTTCACCCGCGCCGTGATGAGGATGTTGTGAACCGTCTCCGCAGTCTGCGGCACGGCGGCGGTGCTGAAATAAGCAATCTGTAGCATGGCACGTTTCCCATCTGCTGTTGGGTGTGCCCTATCGCGCGCGCCTTGCCCGGTCGTTGCCCGCTGCACCGCAACGGACCAGCTTGCCGGCGGATTGTTCCAAGACGGAGGAATGGCTCCCCGGGCCTGATTCGAACAGGCGACCATTCGATTAACAGTCGAACGCTCTACCGCTGAGCTACCGGGGAACACCTCTGCGCGAAGCGTCGCGGCCTAATAGCGGAGCAGGGCCCAAAGGCAAGCGCGAACCCTCGTCAGAATCAGTGCTCAGGTTGCGAACTGCTCCATTGCGATGCGCTCGTCGAGTGCGTGCTCGGGATCGAACAGCAGGGTCAGGGAGCGTTCGCGATCGAGCGTTACCTCGACCCGTGCGACATCGCGCACCTCGAACTGGTCGGCGACGGCGGACACCGGCCGATTTTCAGGGCTGAGCACCTCGAAGCAGATCGCGGTGTCGTCGGGCAGGATCGCGCCGGACCAGCGCCGCGGCCGGAACGGGCTGATCGGAGTCAGCGCCAGCATCCGCGCCGACAGCGGCAGGATCGGGCCGCGCGCCGACAGATTATACGCCGTCGAGCCCGCCGGTGTCGCGACCAGCACGCCGTCGCAGGCAAGTTCGGGCATCGCCTCGCGGCCATTGACGAGCACGCGGATTTTCGCAGTCTGCCGAGTCTCGCGGAGCAGCGAGACCTCGTTGATCGCGGCGCTGGTGAAGGTCTCGCCCTTGACCGTCGTCGCGGTCATCCTGAGCGGCGCGACATGGACCGGCTTGGCGGCAAGGATGCGCGTCGCAAGCTGCTCGATGCGCCACTCGTTCATCAGGAAGCCGACTGTGCCGCGGTTCATTCCGAACACCGGCCGCGAGCGCTCGCTTTCGAGCATTTGATGAAGCGTGTGGAGCAGGAACCCGTCGCCGCCGAGCGCAACCAGCGTTTGGGCGTCGTCGTCGTCGGCCCAGCTGTATTGATCGCGCAGAATCGCCGCCGCACCCTGCGCAGCGTCCATCCGCGACACGGTCAGTCCGATCCCCAGCGCTGCAAGGTCGGCATCGGCTGAGGGTCGGCGCGGGTCAGGGTTCACTTGAGGCTCCTTCGCGAAGGGGCTGAGCATAAGCAGTCTTGACGCCGCCGCCACTGTCCCGATTTGGGGCGCCCCGCTGCAGCCCGCTTCCGCTTCGCGCCGATCTGCGTTTACCACAAGTCATGACTCAGTGGCGTAACAGTCTAGAGCGGGGGCAGCGGGCGTCAGATCGACCCGGTCCGGCGCCAGCAACTCCCGCTCGTGACGGCCTGCTCGAGGCGGCAATTGCCGGCGACCAGATCGGGGTCCTGTTCCAGCCGCAAATCGTACCCCGCACCGGTGAGATCGTCGGGGCCGAAGCGCTTGCCCGCTGGAGCGGGGCAGTTTCGCCACAGAGATTGTTCGAGCGCGCGGCGCTTGCCGGCCTGTCCGAGCGGCTATCGCGCATGATCCAGCGCAAGGCGCTGCGCTGCGCCGCGGCTTGGCGCGGGCCCCTTGCCGCGCTCGGCCTGTCGATCAACCTGCTCGCCGACGATCTTGTCCGGCCCGGCTTCGAGCAGTGGCTCCTCGACGAGATTGCAGCTGCCGGGATCGCGCCGCAGCGGATCACCGTCGAGATCACCGAAAGCGCGCTGATTGCCGACAGCCCGGCGGTATCAGGGCGCCTTGCGCGGCTGCGCGACGCCGGGGTGGGCATTGCCGTCGACGATTTCGGCACCGGCTATGCCAGCCTTGCCTATCTCACCAGCCTGCCACTCGACGTCCTCAAGATCGACCGCGGACTGATTGCCGATATCGTCGGCGGCAAGCGCGACCGGATCGTGGTCAAGGCAATGATCGCGCTCGCCCGCGAGCTCGAACTCAAGGTCGTGGTCGAAGGCGTGGAGAGCACCCCGCAGCTGGTGCTGCTCGCCGAGTGGGGGGCGGATGTCTACCAGGGGTTCCTGGGCGCGGGAGCGCTGAGCGAGGAGGAGCTGAGGCGGTTCGTCGGCGCGTCGCTGGCACAGGCGGCCTAGCTCCTCACCGTGGCAAATGAGCCCGTCAGGCCGGCTCCAGCTCCTTTGCCTTTGCCCCCGCAGCGACCACCCGCGACAGGCCGCGCGACAACTGCAGCGCCCCTGCAAGGCGGGCGTCGGGCGTCACCCAGTCGCGGCTGACCGACATCTTGCTGTCGGGGCGGAGCTTGGCCGAGCCCTTGAGCCGCTCGACATAGGCAAGCAGGCCGGCAAGATCGGGGAAGCCGCTCGCGGCAAAGGTCACCAGCGCGCCCTTGGCGCCGACGTCGAGCTTGGCGATTTGCGCAACGCGGCAGTTGAGCTTGGTCTCGACGATCTTGAGCAGATTGCCGGTTTCCTCCGGCAACGGCCCGAAGCGGTCGATCAGCTCGGCGGCAAACTCGTCGACGGACGCGCGGTCCTCGAGCTCGCCAAGCCGGCGATAGAGACCCATGCGCAAGTCGAGGTCGGCGACATAGTCCTCGGGAATGAGGATCGGGGCATCGACGCTGATCTGCGGGGTGAACGCCTCCTCGCGCTTGGTGCCGCCCGCCTTTTGCTCGATGATTTCCTCTTCGAGCATCGACTGGTAGAGCTCGAACCCGACCTCCTTGATGTGGCCCGACTGCTCGTCGCCGAGCAGGTTGCCGGCACCGCGGATGTCGAGATCGTGGCTTGCAAGCTGGAAGCCGGCTCCGAGGCTGTCGAGATTTGCGAGCACCTGCAGGCGCTTGTCGGCGGTTTCCGTCATCGCTCGATCGGGCGAGGTGGTGAGATAGGCATAGGCGCGGGTTTTCGACCGGCCTACCCGGCCCCGGAGCTGGTAAAGCTGGGCGAGGCCGAAGCGGTCGGCACGGTGGACGATGAGCGTATTGGCGTTCGGGATGTCGAGCCCGCTTTCGACGATCGTGGTCGACAGCAGCACGTCATACTTGCGGTCGTAGAAGGCGCTCATCCGCTCCTCGACCTCGGTCGGGCTCATCTGGCCGTGGGCAGTAATCACCTTCACCTCGGGCACGTCGGCGCGCAGCCGCTCCTCGATGTCAGACAGGTCCGCAACCCGGGGAACGACGAAGAAGCTCTGTCCGCCGCGGTAATGCTCGCGCAGCAGCGCCTCGCGGGCGACGACCGGGTCCCACGGGCTGACGTAGGTGCGCACCGCAAGGCGGTCGACCGGCGGGGTCTGGATAACGCTGAGATCGCGCAGGCCCGACATCGCCATTTGCAGCGTGCGGGGGATCGGAGTCGCGGTCAAAGTGAGCACATGGACGTCGGCCTTGAGTCCCTTGAGCCGCTCCTTGTGCGCGACTCCAAAATGTTGCTCTTCGTCGACAATGACGAGTCCCAAGCGCTTGAAGGCGAGGGTCTTTCCCAAGATTGCATGGGTTCCGATGACGATGTCGAGCTTGCCTTCGGCAAGGCGTTCCTTGGTCGCCTTGACCTCGGCCGCCGGGACCAGCCGGGACAGCCGCCCAACCTCGATCGGAAAGCCCTTCAGGCGCTCGATGAAGTTGGTGTGGTGCTGGCGTGCAAGCAGGGTCGTCGGCGCGATCACCGCGACCTGCAGGCCCGACATGGCGACCACGAACGCCGCCCGAAGCGCGACCTCGGTCTTGCCGAAGCCGACGTCGCCGCACACCAGCCGGTCCATCGGCTTGCCCGATTCCAGGTCGGCGAGAACGTCTTCGATCGCGCGCTCCTGGTCGTCGGTCTCCTCGTACGG
>JASLBJ010000085.1 GCA_030146725.1 Sphingomicrobium sp.
GGTGGCCGCGCCGATCGCCGTGCCGGTAAGCGCGGCGCCGCCGATCGCGGTCTCGGCGATCGCACCGGCCGCAACGAACGGTCCGACACCCGGAATGGCAAGGGCGGCAACGCCGAGCAATGCGCCGAGCCCGGCACCCGCAGCGGTCTTACTGACCAGGTCGCCGGTCTTCTCGCCCGCGCCGTCGGTCGAAGTCGTCTTGCCGCCTTCGCCGTCCTGGCCGATGACCGAGATGCTGCTGTCGGAGACTCCGGCACTGCGGAGCTGCTGGATGGCGCGTTCCGCGTCCGAACGATCGTCGAACACGGCAGACACTAGGCTCTGGTTCATGGATAGTCTCCTGGGGTTGGGGATGGCGACTTGTGCCGCCGGATACTGTTTCAACCGCCCGGACGACTCGAACGTTCCTGTGCGCAGCGGCGCTCGGCTGGTCGATCGCCCCACTCGCCGCAAGCGGTCGGATCAGCCGGCCGCCTTGTTCCACGCGATCAGGCCCGCTGTGTACCCATGATCAGGCCCGATTTGCCCCACGATCAGGTCAGCCGGGTGACATGACCCATTTTGCGGCCCTCACGCGCCTTCCCCTTGCCGTAGAGGTGCACGCAAGCGCCCGGCTCGGCGACCAGTTCGCGCCAGGCGAGCACGTCGTCCCCGATCAGATTGTCCATCACCACGACACGCGCGACCCGGCGGGTCGAGCCGAGCGGCAGCCCGCACACGGCACGCACATGCTGCTCGAATTGGGAGGTCGCCGCACCCTCGATCGTCCAGTGCCCGCTGTTGTGCACCCGGGGCGCGATCTCATTGACCATCGGCCCGTCCGCACTCGCGAAGAACTCGACCGTGAGCACGCCGACATGGTCGAGAGCGTCGGCAATGCCCACCGCGATCCGCGCCGCTTCCTCGGTCATGGCCGAGATCGCCTCGCCCGCGGGCACTTGCGAGCGGCGCAGGATGCCGCCTTCGTGATGGTTGAGGGGCATGTCCCACAAGGCGGTCTCGCCGGCGGCTGTCCGGGCGAGGATCACGGAGAACTCCGCGGTAAAATCGACCGCAGCTTCGGCGACCGCCGGCTGGCTGCCGATGCCCGACCAGGCCGCCGCGGCAGTCCCCGGCTCGCGCACCCATGCCTGGCCCTTGCCGTCATAGCCCAGCCGCCGGCTCTTGAGCACCAGTGGCAGCCCGAGCGCCTGCTCGGCAGCCACCGCATCGGCTTCGCTGGCAACCTCGCGCCACGGTGCGATCCGCGCTCCAAGCCGCTCGAGGAAGCGTTTCTCCGCCGCCCGGTCCTGCGCGATTTCGAGCGACGCGACGCCCGGCCGAAGCTTGCCGCCAAGCTCGGCAAGCGCTTCGGCCGGCAGGTTCTCGAACTCGTAGGTCGCGACGTCGACCGCGGCCGCAAACCGCCGCAGCGCGTCGACATCGGCATAGTCCGCCTGTGTCACCTGGGCCGCGACATCGCCCGCGGGCGGGTTGGCGTCAGGCGCAATGACATGGCAGCGGTAGCCAAGCTGGGCCGCCGCGACGCTGAGCATCCGGCCAAGCTGGCCGCCGCCGATGATCCCGATCGTCGCTCCCGGCTCGATCATTCGGGGGCCGTCACTCGGGCGATTCCGCAACCGCGCTCGTCTGGGCCTCGCGCCATGCGTCCAGCCGACGTCCGAGATCGTCATCCCCAAGCGCGAGAATCGCGGCTGCAAGCAGCGCCGCGTTGACTGCGCCGGCACGGCCGATCGCCAGAGTGCCGACCGGCACTCCGGCAGGCATCTGGACGATCGACAGCAGGCTATCCATGCCCTTGAGCGCCTGGCTTTCGACCGGCACTCCAAGCACCGGCAAGCGGGTCATCGAGGCGGCCATTCCGGGCAGATGCGCAGCTCCGCCGGCGCCAGCGACGATCACCTGCAGCCCGCGGTCGACCGCGCTGCGCGCATAATCGAACAAGCGCTCGGGGGTGCGGTGCGCGGACACGATCCGGACCTCATGCGCGACCTCCAGAGCCTCGAGCATTTCGGCCGCATGGCGCATCGTCTGCCAGTCCGAACTGCTGCCCATGATGATCCCGACCAGCGGCTTGTCCATCGTCCCCCCCGGCCCCTTCAGCGCCATCGGCTGCAGTTCGCGAAGCGGGCGTTTAGGAACAAGGACAGCGCGGATCAATGACCCAGCGCCTGTCCTATATTTGCACTGCCGCCGATTCGGGTTATCTTCGGAGCGTAACAGGGCCTATTGCCAGCCTATGGACGATGAGGTTTCCCAGCTGTCGGTCGCCGACGGCCTGTACGCGGAGGTCCAGCACCTGCGCAGCGAGGTTTCGCGGCTAGAAGCGCGAGTCGCCGAGCTGGACGAGCTTGCTCATCGCGATTCGCTGGTTGCCTTGCCCAACCGCCGCGGCTTCATTCGCCGGCTCGACCTGGTCGTGGAGCGGGTCCAGCGCCACGGCGAAAGCGCGGCGATGCTGTTCGTCGATCTCAACGGTCTCAAGCTCATCAACGACTGCTTCGGCCATACCGCGGGCGACGCGGCGCTGATCCATGTCGCGGAGCTGCTCGTCAGCGGACTGCGCCATAGCGACCTCGTCGCGCGCATCGGCGGCGACGAATTCGCGGTCCTGCTCGAGCGGACGACCGAAAGCAGTGCGTTCGAGACTGCGGCGCGCCTCAACGACGTGATTGCCGACGGCACCTTTGCCCTTGACGGCGAAGGACTGCCACTGAGCGTGGCGATCGGCGTGGCGATGATCGGCCCCGACGACGATGTGCACAGCGTAATGGCGCGCGCAGACGGCGAAATGTACAAGCGCAAGGCGGCGTAATTTGTAGGAGTGCGGCACCGGCCCGCACCCCCACCCGGCCACCCATCCAGTATGATCCTGTGGGTGGCCGGGTGCGGGTGCGGGCCGGTGCCGTCTTTTCCCACAAAGACTCAGCGCGGGCCGGTGCCGACTTTCCGCCGAGGAAAAAGAATCTCTACCCCGCGCGCTCGGACAGATAATAGCGCTCGCGCACGCTGAGATCGTCGGCGAGGTCGTAGACGATCGGCTGGCCGGTCGGAATCTCCAGAGCGGCTATCTCCTCGTCGCCGATCCCCGACAGGTGCTTGACGAGCGCGCGCAGCGAATTGCCGTGGGCCGAGATCAGCACGCGCTTGCCCGCGCCGAGCGCCGGGGCGATTTCGGACTGGAAATAGGGCAGGACCCGGTCGATCGTACTTTTCAGGCTCTCGCTGTCCGGCACCGCAATCCCGGCATAACGGCGATCGTCGGCAACATCGAACTTGCTGCCCGGCTCGAGCGGCGGCGGCGGAACGTCGAACGAGCGGCGCCATATCTTGACCTGCGCCTCGCCGACTTGGTCGATCATCTCCTGCTTGTTGAGCCCCGTCAGCCCGCCATAATGGCGCTCGTTGAGGCGCCAGTCCTTGGTCACTGGAAGCCACAGCCGACCCATCGCCTCAAGCGTCAGGTTGAGCGTCCGGATCGCGCGCGTCTGGAGCGAGGTGAAGCACAGGTCGAAGTCGAACCCGCGTGTCGCGAGCAGCTCGCCAGCCGCCCGCGCTTCGGCCACGCCCTTGTCGGTCAGGTCGACATCCCACCAGCCGGTGAAGCGGTTCTCGAGGTTCCATTGCGACTGGCCGTGGCGGAGCAGGACGAGGGTCGGCATCAGCCGCGCTCCGCCTTGGCCGCGGCAAGCTCGGGCAGGATCGCATGAAGTGCATCGAGGCACGCGGAAGCCAGGTACTTGGACCGCTGCGGCGACCAGCCGTAGACCGGGTCGGGCAGGTCGGCATTGTCCTTGAACGGCATCTCCAGCGTCATCGACACGCAGCCGAAGCGCTCGGCCAGTTGGGTCGTCGACATCGACATATTGGCCTCGCCCGGCTGCGGAACCTCATAGCCCTGCGCGGTCTGGAAGTCCGGCGACAGCCGCTCGAGCGTCTCGCTGAACCGCCGGAACAGCCGCAGCTGCTCGTCGGTCGGCGACGCAATGCCCTCGAATCCCGCGAGGAAGTTGGCCGGGATCGCCTCGTCGCCATGCACGTCGATCGCGAAGTCGACCCCGCTCTCGTCCATCGCATTGCGGACCCACAGCACTTCGGGGCTCCTCTCGGCCGAGGGTGTATGCCACTCGCGATTGAGATTTACGCCCGCCGCATTGGTGCGCAGGTGACCGCGCCGCGATCCGTCCGGGTTCATGTTGGGCACGAGCCGAAACGTGCATTCGCGGCGAAGCACGCGCGCCACCGGGTCGTCCTCGTCGACCAGTTTCTCAAGCGCGCCTTCCATCCACCATTCGGCCATCGACTCGCCCGGATGCTGGCGCGCGTAGAGCCACACGTCGAGCGCGCCCTCGCCGATCGTCAGGCAGTCGATGTCCTGCCCGTCGAGGCTCTGCCCGAGCGACCGGTAGCGAACGCCGGGGAGCATCGCGAGGCTGGTCACCAGGTCGTGGTGCCGCTCCATCGAATAAGGCGCGAAGTACGCCAGCCAGACTAGGTCGCTTGGCGGGGTCAGCCGGATCGTCAGCACGCCGTCGGCATAGCTCGTATCATCGACGCGAAGCCATTCCTCGCGGTCCATCGACACGCAGGCACGATAGTCGGGCCAGCCGCCGGGATAGGCCGATTCCGCGCAATTGAGGATGCGCAGGGTAACCTCGCGCCCGGCTGCGCCGGCAAGCCGGAAGTGGAACCACTGGTAGAAGTCGGAGCCGTTGTCCTTGACGATCTCCAGCTCGGCAAGATCGCCGTCCTGCCTGACGACGCGGATGTTGCCGGCGTCGAATGCGCTTGAGATGCTGATGGCCATGGAACCTGCTTGATTAAGAACGGGGAGCCTCGCGCTGATAGTGCGGCCGGACTCGCGTGGGAAGGGAGCTTGAGGCTTGGCCTCGCATGCGGCCTCCGCTAGCGAGCGCGGATGCAGACATTTCCAGTCCTGGTCACCGGCGGCGCCGGTTATATCGGCAGCCACGCGGTCCTTGCCTTGCTCGACGCGGGCTGGCCGGTCGCCGTCATCGACGACCTCTCCAACGGCACCCGTTCGGTCGTGCCGGAAGCGGTCACCTTTTTCGAGGGTTCGATCGCCGACCGCCCGCTCGTCGACCGCATCCTCGCCGAGCAGAACATCGGCGCGATCATGCACTTCGCCGGCTCGATCGTCGTTCCAGAATCGGTCGAGAAGCCGCTCGAATATTACGCCAACAACACGCTTGCCAGCCATGCCCTCATCGCGGCGGCGGTCGCCGCAGGCGTTCGCCACATCGTCTTCTCCTCGACCGCCGCCGTCTATGGCGCGCCCGAGCGCGTGCCGATCGAGGAGGGCGACCCACGTGAGCCGATCAACCCTTATGGCGCGTCCAAGCTGATGACCGAGCGGATGCTTGCCGATGCCTCGGCCGCTCATCCGTTCAATTATGCGGCGCTGCGCTACTTCAACGTCGCCGGCGCCGACCCGCAGGGCCGCTCGGGCCAGATCGGCCGCGGCTCGACCCACCTGATCAAGGTCGCGGTCGAGGCCGCGGTCGGCAAGCGGGACGAAGTCGCCGTCTACGGCACCGATTATCCGACCCCCGACGGCAGCTGCGTGCGTGACTATATCCACGTGACCGATCTTGCGGCCGCCCATCTCGCCGCGCTCGAGAAGCTGATCGGCGGCGCCGCCAGCCTCACGCTCAACTGCGGCTACGGCAAGGGCCTGTCGGTGCTCGAGGTCCTCGACGCCCTCGACAAGGTGCTCGGCCGGCCGGTTGCCCGCCGCGAAATGGAGCGCCGGGCGGGCGATCCGCCGCTGCTCGTCGCGTCCAACCGGGCGCTGGTCGAAACCCTCGACTGGACTCCGCGCTTTGCCGACATCGAGACGATCATCGCCCACGCGCTGGCGTGGGAGCGCAATCTTCAGGAGCGCGTGCCCGCGTGAATCGCATTGCAACGCTGACACTGGCCCTCGCGGCGCTGCTCGGCGCTTCGGCGGCGCCCGCGCAGCAGGCCGCCGACCCGGCCGCGGACGACCGCGTCCGCGCCCATGTCGAGTTCCTCGCCCACGACCTGCTCGAGGGGCGCGCGACCGGCGAGCGCGGCTACGACATCGCCGCCGCCTACGTCGCCAGCCGCTTCCGCGCGCTCGGGCTTCGGCCGGGCGGAGAGAAGGGCAGCTGGTACCAGATGGTGCCGTTCCGCCGGGCGACCGAGGCCCGGCCGACCACCGCCGGCCTGCTCGTCGACGGCAAGCGCGGCGCGCTTCGCTCGGGACAGGACATCGCGGTCCGCCCGAGCCTGACCGAAAAGGAGCGCCGGATCGTCAGCGACCTGGTGTTCGTCGGCTTCGGCATATCCGACGCCCGGCTCGGGATCGACGATTTCCGCGGGCTCGACGTGCGCGGCAAGACGGTGGTCGCGTTCCGCGGCACGCCCGAAGGCCTGCCGAGCGAGATCGCCGCCCATGTCAGCTCGACCAAGGCGCATGCGGCCGCGGCGCGGGGCGCGATCGGCTTCATCCAGATCGGCACCCGCGCAGCGCGCGCACAGCTTGCCCGCGGCGCCGGTCCCGAGGTCGACTGGATCGATTCCGCCGGCCGCCCGGGCACCGAGCCCGGCGGCCTGCGCTTCACCGCCAGCATTTCGGAGGCGGTGACCAGGCGGCTGTTCGCCGGCGCCCCGGCCAGCCTCGATTCGCTGCGTTCGCAGGCGGGCGGCAAGACCGGCCCGCGCGGCTTCGCGCTCAAGCCGCGGCTGGCGATCGAAGCGGCGTCGGCCTGGCACGATTTCAAGAGCCCCGAAGTGATCGGCCTGCTGCCCGGCGCCGACCCCGCGCTTCGCAACCAGCACGTCGTGCTGATGGGCCACCTCGACCATCTCGGGATGAAGCGCGACGCCAAGCCGGGCGAAGACGCGATCTTCAACGGCGCGCTCGACAATGCCGCCGGGGTCGCCACCATGATCGAGGCGGCCGAGCAGTTCGCGCGCTCGGGCCGGCCGCCGCGCCGCTCGGTGCTGTTCATCGCCAATACCGGCGAAGAGCTCGGGCTTCTCGGCGCCGATTATTACGCCAAGAACCCGACCGTGCCGATCGGCGACATCGTCGCCGCGGTCGACCTCGACATGCCCGTCCCGCTCTACGATTTCACCGACGTCGTCGCGTTCGGCGCCGACCATTCGACCGT
>JASLBJ010000092.1 GCA_030146725.1 Sphingomicrobium sp.
TGCGTGCACGCTTCACCGGCGAGCCCGAGCACGTCATCAACTACTTCTTCTTCGTCGCCGAGGAACTGCGCGCGATCATGGCGGAGCTCGGGGTGCGCAACCTCGACGAGATGACCGGCCGAACCGAGCTGCTCGACTGGCGGCCGGCGGTCGAGCACTGGAAGGCGAAGGGGGTCGACCTGACCGCTTTGCTGCACTCGCCTGCGGTCGGACCCGACGTGGCCCGGCGCAAGAGCGAGGAGCGCGAGCCCCGGCTCGACGACGTGTTCGACCGTGAGCTGATTGAAGCGGCCGCGCCGGCGCTTGAGCGCGGCGAGACGGTGCGGCTCGAGCGGGACGTTCGCAACGTTCACCGGAGCCTTGGCACGATGCTGTCGGGCGAGGTCGCCCGGCGGTACGGGCATGACGGCCTGCCGCCGAACAGCATCACACTTCAGCTGCGCGGAACGGTCGGGCAAAGCTTTGCTGCCTTTCTTGCGCATGGCGTGACGATCGAGCTGACCGGCGATGCCAACGACTATGTCGGCAAGGGGCTGTCGGGCGGGCGCATCGCGGTCCGCCAGCCGTCCGAGGCGCTGCGGGATGCCGCCGCCAACATCATCGTCGGCAATACCGTGCTGTACGGCGCGATCGCCGGCGAGGCGTTTTTCAACGGCATTGCCGGCGAGCGCTTCGCGGTGCGCAATTCGGGCGCGCTTGCGGTGGTCGAAGGTGCCGGCGACCATGCCTGCGAATATATGACGGGCGGCGTGGTCACGATCCTCGGGCCGGTCGGGCGCAACTTCGCGGCCGGAATGTCGGGCGGGATCGCCTATGTCTACGATCCCGACGGCATGCTGGAGACGCAGTGCAATCGCGCGAGCGTCGAGCTCGAGCGGATCGAGCCGGCGGGGTCTTCGTACGGCGGTGGCGCGCCGCGGCAGTCGGGGTCGAGCGTCGAGGACAATGGCATGGGCCATCCGCTGCGCTTCGACGCCGAGCGGCTGCGGATCATCCTCGAACGGCATCTCCTGGCAACGGGAAGCGAGCGGGCCCGGGCGATCCTCGAGGACTGGCCCAACGCGCTGCAATACTTCGTCAAGGTCGTACCGCCCGAGTATCGGCGGGCGCTTCAGGACCTCGAAACGGCCACGGCCGTCGCGGCCGAGTAGGACAGGACAGATGGGCAAGCCGACCGGATTTCTGGAAATTGAACGGCGCGAGCGCGCTTATCTGCCGGCGTCCGAGCGCGTGCGCAGCTGGACCGAGTTCGTCGAGGAGCCGGGCACGTCCGAGACGGGGCGGCAGGCGGCGCGCTGCATGGATTGCGGGATCCCCTTCTGCCACTCGGGCTGTCCGGTGAACAATCTGATCCCGGACTGGAACGACCTGGTCTACAAGCAGGATTGGAAGACCGCGCTCGACCGGCTTCACGAGACCAACAATTTTCCCGAGTTTACCGGCCGCATCTGCCCCGCTCCGTGCGAGGCGGCGTGCACGCTCAACATCGTCGATGCGCCGGTGACGATCAAGTCGATCGAGTGCGAGATCATCGACAATGGCTGGCGCGAGGGCTGGGTTCGGCCGCAACAGGCGCCACGTGGCACCGGGAAGCGCGTCGCAGTGATCGGATCGGGTCCCGCGGGCCTCGCCTGCGCGCAGCAGCTTGCCCGGGCCGGCCATGCGCCGACCGTGTTCGAGAAGAGCGACCGGATCGGCGGGCTGCTCCGCTACGGCATTCCCGACTTTAAGATGGAAAAGCATCACATCGACCGGCGCATCCACCAGATGGAGATCGAGGGCGTGATCTTCCGCACGGGCATGCACATCGGGGTCGACGTCAGCGTGCAGCGGCTGCTCGACGATTATGACGTGGCCGTGCTGGCTGGTGGCGCCGAACTGCCGCGCGATCTCGACGTGCCCGGGCGCGAACTCGACGGCGTTCATTTCGCGATGGATTTCCTGGCCCAGCAGAACAAGCGCAATGCCGGCGACGCCGATCACCGCGCAGCCGCGGACGGCGCGATCAGCGCGCTTGGCAAGCATGTCGTGGTGATCGGCGGCGGCGACACCGGGTCCGACTGCATCGGCACCTCGATCCGCCAGGGCGCCGCATCGGTCACCCAGCTCGAGATCATGCCGCAGCCGCCGGTGCGCGAGAACAAGGCGCTGACCTGGCCCAACTGGCCGATGAAGCTGCGCACCTCGTCGAGCCAGGAGGAAGGCGCCGACCGCGCGTTCGCGGTGCTGACGACGGCCTTCAAGGGCGACGGCAAGGTGTCGGCGATGCAGTGCGCTCAGTCGGAGCTTGTGCCGCTGCCCGATGGCCGGATGGCGGTACAGCCGGTTGCGGGAAGCGAGTTTGAGATCCGGACCAACCTGGTGCTGCTGGCGATGGGCTTCGTCGGCCCGCGGCAGGCCGGCGCAGTCGAGCAGGCCGGAGTCGCGCTGACGCCGCAGGGCAATGTCGCTGCCAGCACAAGCGACTATCGCACCTCCAACGAGCGGGTGTTCGCCTGCGGCGACATGCGGCGCGGCCAGTCGCTGGTGGTGTGGGCAATCCGCGACGGCCGCGAGTGCGCTGCGGCCGTCAGCGCCTATCTGGCGGCGGAGACGACCGACGAGGGCGCGAACACATGGTTGACCGCGGGCCCGGTGGGCCTGTAACTGGCGATGATGTCCTGCGCTCGCACTCTCAAAGACAATGCGCGCTGGTGGCGGTGGCCGTCAGCAGCTCAAGCGGTGCGTCCAGCGAACAGATAGGCGAGGCCCAAGCGGCTTCAGACCCGAGTTTCCCAGGCCCGCCGCACCCCGGCGGGCCTTTTTCATGCCATCAGCGGAAGCAGTCATATGATCATCGTTCTCAAGCGCGAAGCCACCCCGGAAATTGCCCGGGAGATCCTCGACCGGATCGAGAGCCGGGGTCTGAAGCCCCTCTACATGCCGGGGAGCGAGCGAACCGTGCTCGGGGCGCTTGGTGATGAACGGATCCTCGCCGAGCTCGCGCTCGAGAGCCATCCGATGGTCGAGTCGCTCAAGCCGATCCTGTCGCCCTACAAGCTCGTCAGCCGCGAGATTCATCCGCACGACACGGTGGTCAAGATCGGGTCGGCGACGATCGGCGGGCGCGGCTTCGCGGTGATCGGGGGTCCGTGCGCGGTCGAGACCGAGGAGCGCCTGCGGGCAAGCTGCCTGGCAGCCAAGGCCGGCGGCGCGGTGGCCCTGCGCGCGGGTGCGTTCAAGCCGCGCACCAGCCCCTATGCGTTCCAGGGGCATGGGGCGGACGGCCTCAAGACGCTGCGCAAGGTCGGTGACGAGCTCGGACTGCCGGTGGTCACCGAAGTGATGGACTCGAGCGAGGTCGAACTGGTCGCGGAATATGCCGATGCGCTGCAGATCGGTGCCCGCAACATGCAGAATTATTCGCTGCTGAAAGCCGTCGGAAAGGCGCGCAAGCCGATCATCCTCAAGCGCGGGATGGCGGCGACGATCGAGGAATGGCTGCTCGCCGCCGAGTATCTGCTGGCCGAGGGCAACGATCAGGTGGTGCTGTGCGAGCGCGGCATCCGCACGTACGAGACCGCGACGCGCAACACGCTCGACCTCAATGCCGTCGCGTACGTCAAGCAGAAGACGCATTTGCCGGTGGTCGTCGATCCGTCGCACGGAACGGGCATTCGCGACCTCGTACTGCCAATGTCGCTGGCGGCCGCCGCCTGCGGTGCCGACGGCTTGCTGGTCGAGGTTCACGAGGACCCGTCGCAGGCCTGGTCCGACGGCGCGCAGTCGCTGTTCCCGGCCGAGTTCGCGGCGCTGATGACCGCGCTTCGCCCGGTGGTTGCGGCGGTCGGGCGCGAGCT
>JASLBJ010000186.1 GCA_030146725.1 Sphingomicrobium sp.
GTTCCGCGCCGAGTGCCGCGCCTATGCGCAGGCCTGGGTCGACGTGCAGCGCGAGCAGTTCCAGCGGCTCGGGATCACCGGGCAGTGGGACAAGCCGTACCTGACGATGAACTTCGAGGCGGAGGCGACGATCGTTTCCGAGCTGATGAAGTTCGCCGAGAGCGGCCAGCTGTACCGCGGCGCGAAGCCGGTGATGTGGTCGCCGGTGGAGAAGACCGCGCTGGCCGAGGCCGAGATCGAATATGAGGATATCGTCTCGACGCAGATCGACGTGGCGTTCGAGATCGTCGAGAGCCCGATCCCCGAGCTGGTCGGCGCATTTGCGGTGATCTGGACGACGACTCCGTGGACGATCCCGGTCAACCAGGCGATCGCCTATGGGCCGGATATCGACTATGAGATCGTCGAGTGGGGCGCGCCGGTAAAGCGCTACCTGGTGGCCTCGCCGCTGGCCGACGCGCTCGTCCGCCGTCTTTCGAGCGAACTGGCGCGCGACGACGATGCCGACGTTCCGGACATTCCTGCCGAATGGCACGAGAGCTTCGCCGCCGAGCTCGAGGCGATCGAGGCTGAACAGCCCGCGCCCAACAGAAGCTGGAAGGGCTCCGAGCTCGCCGGGACGGTAGCCCGGCACCCGCTCGCGGTCCTGTTCGACGACGGCATCGACAATGCGGGCACGCTCGAGGAGCGGTTCGCCAGGGAGCAGCAGGATCAATCCTATGCCCGGCTGGTCAACATCCGGGAGCAGGTGAAGTATCGGGCGGACTTCTATGACGGCGTGCTGGTGCGCGACTCCGCGCTGAAGGACTTCTATCTTCGTCCCCGGCCGTTTCTGGCGGGCGACTTCGTGACGACGGACAGCGGTACCGGCCTGGTCCACATGTCTCCGGACCATGGCGAGGACGACTTCGACCTGTGCAAGGCGAACGGAATCGATCCGGTCTTCGCGGTCGAAGGCGACGGCAAGTACCGCGGCGACTGGCCGTGGCTTGGCGGCCAGGGATCGGTGATCAATGCCAAGTTCAACGCGCCTGACGGACCGATCTGCCAAACGTTGAGGCAAGTGGACGCGCTGGTCGCCGCGAGCGCCGACTACCGGCACAGCTATCCGCATTCATGGCGGTCGAAGGCCAAGGTCATCTACCGCTGCACGCCGCAGTGGTTCATCGCGATGGATGCCCCGATCGGAACTGCCGGGGGCAGTTCCGAAGCAGGGGCACCGCTGAGGCAGCTGGCGCTCACCGCCATATCGGAGACGCGCTTCGTTCCGCCCAAGGGTGAGAACCGCATTCGCTCGATGGTCGAGGGACGGCCCGACTGGGTGATCAGCCGGCAGCGCGCGTGGGGGGTGCCGATTGCGTTGTTCGTCGAGCGGCGAAGTGGGCAGCCGCTGGTCGATGGTGAGGTGAATGCGCGGATCGTGGACGCCATCCGTGCGGGCGGCGTCGACGCATGGGACGCAGGCAATGCCGCGCATTTCCTCGGTTCCGGTCGCGATCCGGCCGATTACGAGATGCAGACCGACATCCTCGACGTCTGGTTCGACAGCGGCTGCACCCATGTGTTCACGCTCGAAAGCGGCGCCTGGGCCGAGCAGTCGTGGCCCGCTGACCTCTACCTCGAAGGCTCCGACCAGCATCGCGGCTGGTTCCAGTCGAGCCTGCTCGAAAGCTGCGGAACGCGCGGGCGGGCGCCGTACAAGGCGGTGCTGACCCACGGGTTCACGATGGATTCGAAGGGCATGAAGATGTCCAAGAGCCTTGGGAATACGGTCAATCCGCTCGACCTGATGCGCGATACCGGCGCCGACATATTGCGGCTGTGGGCGCTGTCGGTCGACTCAAGCGAGGATCACCGGATCGGCAAGGAAATCCTGGCCGGCGTGTCCGACCAGTATCGCAAGCTGCGCAACACGTTCCGCTACCTCCTCGGGGCGCTCGAGGGATTCGGCGAGGACGAGCGGATCGCGGACGTCGCGGCAATGCCGGAGCTTGAGCGCTACATGCTCGGGCTTACGGCCGAACTCTCGGAGAAGCTTCGCGCCGCGCTCAACGATTTCGACTTCCCGACCTACACGCGGCTGATCGGCGACTTTGCCAACAACGACCTCAGCGCCTTCTACTTCGATATCCGCAAGGACTGTCTGTACTGCGAGGTGAACCCGCAGACGGGCGTGCAGAGCGACAAGCGACGCGCTTACCGGACGGTGCTCGACACCTTGTTCCACGCGCTCGTGCGGTGGATGGCGCCGGTGCTGGTGTTCACGACCGAGGAGGTGTGGAGCACGCGTTACCCGGATGGCGGGTCGGTGCATCTGCTCGACTGGCCGGAAGTGCCGGAGGTGGCGGCGCAGGATCCAGTCCCGTGGGCCGAGCTTCGCGAACTCAGGACCCGGGTGACCGAGGCGATCGAGCCGCTGCGGCGCGGGAAAGTGATCGGTTCGAGCCTCGAGGCCGAAGTCGCCTTGCCGCACGCAGCCAGCGGCGTGGACCTGCCCGAGCTGTTCATCGTCTCGTCAGTCGTCGCGGGCGAGACATTGCAGGTGAGCAAGACGAGCCGGCACAAATGCGGCCGCTGCTGGCGGCACTTGCCCGAGGTCGAGGACGACGGCGACTTGTGCGGCCGGTGCGAGGGCGTGGTCAATGGCTGAGCGCCGCTTCGGCTTCCTCATCGCGCTGATCGTGTTCGTGGCCGACCAGTTGACCAAGTGGATCGTCACCGGGCCGCTTGGCATCCGGCAGCTTGGCGACCAGCTGGTGCTGCTTCCGATCTTCAACCTGACCTTTACCGAAAACCGCGGGATCTCGCTCGGACTGCTGAGCGCGTCGAGCGATGCGGCGCGCTGGCTGCTGGTCGCGCTGACCGCGGGAATTGCGGCCGCGGTCGCGGTGTGGATCGGGCGCGAACGGGAGCGCGGCGACCAGCTTGCGCTGGGGCTGGTGCTGGGCGGTGCACTCGGCAATATTCTCGATCGGGCGCGGTTCGGCTATGTCGTCGACTTCGCCGACCTGCACTTTGGTGGCTTTCGTCCCTTTTTGATCTTCAATGTCGCCGACGCAGCGATTAGCATTGGAGTCGTCATCCTGTTAGTGCGTGCGTTCCTGTCCCGGAAGGACGTGGATGCGCCCAAGGAGTATCAAGACCATGGTTAAGCTCATTTCCGCGCTCCTCCTGCTGCCCATGCTGGGCGGTTGCGCATCGGTCTTCGGCGGGGGCGGAAGCGGAGCGCCCGACGAGTTCGCGGTTGCGCGCAATGCGCCACTGATCATCCCGCCCGACTACACGCTGGCGCCGCCGGTCGCCGGAACCGCGGTGCTCAACCCGGCCGATGCCCAGCAGCAGGCGCTTGAGGCCCTGTTCGGCGGCCCTGCCCCGCGCAGCGCATCCGAGACGAGCCTGCTCGAGCAGGCCGGGCGTGACCAGGCTGCGGCCGGCGCGCGCTCGACCGTCGCTGATCCGAACACGCGGATCGTCGACAAGGGCAATGTGACCGCGACGATCCTCTCGACCGCAGCCGGCGACTCGTCGGTCGCGACGACCCAGGTCCGCTAGGCGGATCGGGAACCAGGGAAAGATGGCCGAAGACACGCTCTCCGCCCGGCTCGTCGAAATCGAGTCGATGCTTGAGCGCTCGCGGCGGCGGTTCGAGGAAGGTGCGAAGCTGGTGGAGGACGCTCAACGCGCGCTGGCCGATACCATGCAGGCGCTGATTGGATCGCCGGTGCGGCTGTCCGCCGAGGACAATGAGGAAGCCGCCTCGCAACTGCTCGCGTCGCTGAAGGCCGCGGGCGGCGACATGCCCGAGACGCTGTGCGGGGGACGGCTTGCGGTCGACCAGGTGCAGCGGCTGATCCGCATCGACGGGCATCCGATCGGCATCACCGAGATGGAATATCGGGTGCTCGAGCTGCTGGCGTTCGCTCGCAATAACGTCGTGACGCGCGCGATGCTGCTCAAGCATCTCTATCGCCGCGCCGACGACCAGCCGCAGCCCAAGATCATCGACGTGTTCATCTCGAAGCTGCGCAAGAAGCTGCGCACTGCGACCGGCGGGGTCGAGTTCGTCGAGACGATTCCCCAGCGCGGCTGGATCCTGCGCGACGTCGAGGCCAGGCCGAAGGACTGACGCTTGGCGGTTTACCTGTTCTTAGGACGGGAGCGCCTAGGCCGGTGCAGTGCTTCGCTCATCCACCTTCGAGCCGCGTCTGGCCTGCCCATTCGGTGCCGGGCCGGCGGGTGACCTCGATCGGGTCGAAGCTCTCGCCGCCCGTCAGCTGCAGGGCGTCGGGCGCCGCTGCTCTCCGGATCCTCGCGGCGTGCGGGTGATCGCCGGAGATTCCGCCGCGCTTGATGCGCTGTTCGGCCGGGTGGCGGCACGGGATGGCGTCCGGCGGCGGCGACCCGCTGCTCAGTAAGCGCTGAACGGGTCTAGGCTGGGCCGAGGGCCTTTGGACTTGCCGGGTCGGCGCCCCACTCGCTCCAGCTTCCGTCGTACAGTCGCGCTTCGTCGTTGCCGAGCAGGTGCGCGGCGAAGATCAGCGAATTGGCGGTGACTCCCGATCCGCAACTGGCGACGAACGGCTTATGCGGGTCGAGGTTTGCCGCTGCGAATAGGGT
>JASLBJ010000223.1 GCA_030146725.1 Sphingomicrobium sp.
TCGCGCCGGCCGACCAGGATCGAGTTCTCGGTTCCCTCGATCTGGCTCTGCAGCGTGAGGAAGTTGGCGTTCGACTTGAGCTCCGGATAGGCCTCCTGCATCCGCTGCAGCGGAATGATCGCGGCCGACACCCGGCTTTGCGCCTCATTGAACGCCCGCACCTTTTCCGGATCGTCGAGGTCGGCGGCGCTCAACTGCGCGCGGCCTGCACTGGCCCGAGCCTCGGTCACCTCGATCAGCACTTTGCTTTCCTGCTGCGCATAGCCCTGCACCGTCGCGACCAGGTTTGGAATGAGGTCGGAGCGCCGCTGATACTCGCTCTGGAGATTGCCCCAGGCGGCGTTGACCTGCTCCTCCGCGGTCGGCACCGAATAGAGCCCGCAGCCTGCAAGGCTGAACGCGGCAAGCGGCGCAAGAACTCCAAATCGGCAAAGTGCGGTCATTCGGCTATCCCCTGGTAACGTCGCGTGACGGATAGGTAGCCCCGGGGACGACCCCTTTCAATCGGCAGGCATCACCACCACCGCGAATGCAAACCACGCGGGTCGAATGGTGAGGGCCAAAAGCGCGCGCGCTGAGACGAGCGATCGTCGAGAACGAACGGCTGAAAAAGTGGGAGGCTTCTGTTGCCCGGCGCCTCCCGTGCCGCTGGAATCCCCTTCTGTTGCCCGGTGGGGTCCGACCGCGCTTTTGTCATTGTAACCTAAAGGCCGTTAGGCCGTCAGTTACGCAGCAATTGCGAGCGCCTCGTTGTCGTTGGCACTTGTGGTTATGAACGGTTTTACGGCGCATTCAGGCCGGTCGGCAGCTAGGACTTTATTGCACTCGTCGATCCTGTTTCGCCCCCATCAGCACCAGCGGAAGCCCACTCCCAGGCTGTTCCGACCGCTGCTGGTGGTGGAGGCGCCGGGGTACTGCCCCCCGGGTCCGAAATGCCTATTCCACCCAACACTCTACCGACGTAGCCGGTTGCCCGGCCCGATCTAGATAGGCGCTAGGGGCAGGTTGAGCAAGCTCCGGCCGCGCACCCGGGCGCGCAATGAACAAGGTCCGGCCCCGCGGCCGGACTCGGAACCGAAGCGCAACGACTGGCGTTCCTCGCGCCAATGCTGTTATGGCTCTCCCGGTCAATCGACCACACACAGGGGTATTACAAGATGAAGAAGCTTTCATTCGCGATCGTCGGCGCTGCTTCGCTCGCACTTGCAGCATGCGGTGGCTCGGGCGACGACACGCTCGGCGAGAACGTCCAGGAGGGCGCCGAGATCCAGGCCGAAAACCTCGACATGATGGCCGACAACGCCGCCAACGGCGCGCAGGCCGAGGCCCTCGGCAACCAGGCCGAACAGCTTCGTGAAGCCGGTGCGCAAGCCGAAGAGCGCATCGACGACGCCGACGTCAATGCCAGCAATGCGGCCGAAGTGGATGCTGCCGTCAACGGCATGTAATCTCTTCCTGAGGTTATCAATGGAGGCCGTCGGCACCTGCCGGCGGCCTTTTTCTTGTCCACCCACCCCCTAGGCACCCGAAATGCTCGACCCGGCACTCACCGCCGCGACCCCCGCCGCAACGCTCGTCCTGGTCCGCGAGCACGGCTGTGAGCCGCCCGAGCTGCTGATGGTCGAACGCGCCGCAGGAATGGCGTTCGCGGGCGGCGCGCTCGTGTTCCCCGGCGGCCGGATCGACCAGTCCGACCGTGACCTCGCCGCCGCGCTCGGCACCCCGTCACAAGCCCCGCACGTCGCCGCAATCCGCGAAACGCTCGAGGAAACCGCGATTGCCGTCGGCCTCGACCCGCAGCCGTCGCCCACGGCCGCGCTCGCCCTCCAGCAGAGGCTGCTCGGGGGGACGGCATTTGCCGCGCTGCTCGACAGCGCCGGCCTGACCCTCGATCCGGCGGCCCTTATCCCCTTCGCCCGCTGGGTCCCCGAACTGGAGATCAAGCGCCGCTTCGACACCCTGTTCCTGATCGCCCGAGCTCCGTCGGGTGACTGGTCCCCGAACCCGCAGCCTGGCGAATGCGCCGACGCCATGTGGATCAGCGCCGCCGGCGCACTCGACCGAGCCGCCCGCGGGGAAGCGCAGCTGATCTTCCCCACCCGCCGCAATCTCGAGCGGCTCGCCCGTCACGCCAGCTTCGTCGAACTGGCCGCGGATGCCGCCGCCCATCCGATAGTCCCGATCACCCCCTGGTTCGAGGACACGCCAGCCGGCCGGATCATCCGCATCGCCGACGATCTCGGCTATCCGATCACCTCGGAAGCGCTCGGTACACTGTGGCGCGGCTAGTCCGTGCCACCTCAAGCATGGCGCGGCTAGTCCGTGCCACCTCGAGCATGGCGCGGCTAGTCCGTGCCGTTGCCGACCCGTGGCGCGGCTAGTGCGGACCGCACTCGGCTGGCTGCTGTTCCTCGCTCTGATCGGCGCAGCCTATCTGTTCGGCCGCGACTACGTCCGCCGCCACCCGCAGGACGTGCCGTGGACCGCGCTCAGCCTGTCCGATCCGATCGGGCGCTTCACCCCCGCCAAGCTCGCCGCGCTCGCCGCCGACCCGGCGCAATGCCGTGCCTTGCTTGCCTCCGCCGGGCTCGACGATACTCGCGCTCCGCCGCGCGAGCCGAGCGCACAGTGCGGCTATCGCGACGGGATCCGGCTCGGCGATGCCTCACGGCCGGACTATCGACCCGCGGGCGTCGTCACTGCGTGCCCCGTCGCCGCCGCGCTCGCCGTGCTCGAGCGGCAAGTGATCGAGCCCGCCGCGCAGCGCCATTTTGGGCGCGAGGTCACTCGCATCGACCATGCCGGAAGCTACAGCTGCCGGCGCCTCTACGGCCGCTCCGACGGGCCTTACAGCGAGCATGCGACCGCCAACGCGATCGACATCACCGGCTTCGGCCTCGCCGGCGGCAAGCGCATCAGCGTTATCCGCGACTGGAGCGGCAGTGGGGCCGAGGCCGCCTTCCTCGGCGAAGTCCGCGACGGCGCATGCACCCTGTTCGCAACCGTATTGTCGCCCGACTACAATGCCGCGCACGCCGATCACCTGCACCTCGACCAGGCTGCACGCGGCTCCGGCTGGCGCGCCTGCCGCTAGACGGCGACCTGCCACTAGCCGCCAGCTACCGAACCGCCCCGCCCCGCACCGTCCGCCCACGAAAAAGGGGACCCGCGGCCAACCGCGGATCCCCTTGTCGCAAGCCGTTGAGACCGCGGCTTATTTCAGATGATTGGACAGATGCTTGTTCATCTCGAACATGCTGACGCGCTCTTTGCCGCCGAACACCTTCTTGAGCTTGTCGTCGGCGACGATCTCGCGCTTGTTCTGCGGGTTCTGCAGATTGTTCTTGCGGATATAGTCCCACATCTTGGACACGACCTGGCTGCGCGGAAGCGGATCGGTGCCCGTGATGTGGGCCAGATCCTCCGAAGGTTGAACCGGGCGCGCGAGCCCGCCGCCTGCTTTCCTCGGTGCTGCCGTCGTCGTCGAACTCTTCGCCATTCAGCCCTCCTGTTTGATATACCCTTGATAGAGCGCAAAGCCGGGCGCTTTGCAATGGGCACCGCAAGGAGGGAATTAGCGCCCCGGCACCCCGAACGGAACGACCCGGTTGGCAATGTCGTGGCCGATGTCCGCCGGACCGCCGAACGCGATCCCCGACCGGGCGCACCAATCCTCGACGATCGCTCGCGGCTCGGAGCCGAACAAGGGCTCGTTGACCGGCACGTCGCTGACCCGGCCGAGCCGCAGCCGTGTCACCGAGCGGACATTGGCGGAAGCGGTCAGATGAAACATCGTCCGGTCGATCCGGTAATGATGCTCGGCAACTTCCTCGATCAACAGCTCCGCGCCGCCAAGATCGGGCTCGAGCGCCGTCCCGAGCAGCGACGACAGCACGGTCAGGTTGAACGCGAACGCCGGTCCGGCAATGCCCGGCTCGAGCGCGGCGCGATCGCGCCCGACGAGCCAGGCGAGCGCGCGCGCCGCGGCCGCATCGCCGCCCGTCCGAAGCGTGTCCTGCGGCATCGGCCCATGCGCGACGCTGAGCCCCGCGCGGTGGAAACCGGCAAGCAGGAAGCCCGCATCGCTGTAGCCCATGTACCGTTTGGCCCGGGCGGCGTCCGGAAGATCGGCGACCACCGCCTCGGCAATCCGGTTCGATCCATAGCCGCCGCGAGCGAACCACACCGCATCGATCGACGGGTCGGCCATCACCTCGCGCAAGGCGCTCAGCCGCTCGCGATCGCTGCCGGCGAAATGGCCGTTGGAGAAAAAGCATTGCGGGTGGACGACGACCTCGCAGTCGGCCCGCGCCTCGGCCAGCGCAAGCACCCGCTCCGCCGCTCCGCGCGACAGCGTGCAGCTTGGCGCTACCACAGCGATCCTCGACGCGATCCCCGGCACGCTTTTCCCCTTTGTCATCGGCCGCCATGCGCAATAGGGCAGCGCAAATGGATCAATCCACCTTCTTTTGCGGAATCGGCGGCAGCGGCATGCTCCCGCTGGCAAGCATCGTCCGCGCTTCGGGCGGTACGGTCGCGGGCTCGGACCGCTCGCTCGACGCCGGCCGGCTCGCGCCCAAGTTCGACTATCTGCGTTCGCTTGGCATCAGCCTGTTCCCGCAGGACGGCTCGGGCCTTGCGCCCGGAATGACGCTGGTCACCTCCGCCGCGGTCGAGGAGACGATCCCCGACGTCGTGCGCGCACGCGAACTCGGGCTCGAGCATGTCACCCGTCCGCAGTTCCTCGCGCGCCTGCTCAATGCCGCCGGCCGCAGCGTCGCGGTCGGCGGGACCAGCGGCAAGTCGACGGTCACCGGGATGATCGGCTGGGTCCTCCACGCCTGCGACCGCCGCCCGACGGTGATGAACGGCGCGGTGATGAAGAATTTCGTCACGCCGACCGCGC
>JASLBJ010000227.1 GCA_030146725.1 Sphingomicrobium sp.
GACCGCTCGGGCGCGGTGATCGAGCCGTGGCTGACCGACCAATGGTATGTCGATGCGGCCAGGCTCGCCGCGCCGGTGATCGAGGCAACCCGCTCCGGCGCGATCCGCATCGTCCCCGAAAGCTGGGCCAAGACCTGGTTCCATTGGCTCGAGAACATCCAGCCGTGGTGCGTCTCGCGCCAATTATGGTGGGGCCACCGGATCCCGGCGTGGTTCGACGACGACGGCCAGCCTTATGTCGCCGAGACCGAAGCCGAGGCAGTCGCCGCGGCCGGCGGCAAGCCGCTCCACCAGGACGAGGATGTGCTCGATACCTGGTTCTCCTCTGCCCTGTGGCCGTTCGCAACCCTCGGCTGGCCCGACCGTACCCACGATATCGTCCGCCATTATCCCAACGATATCCTCGTCTCCGGCTTCGACATCCTGTTCTTCTGGGATGCGCGAATGGCGATGCAGGGGATCGAGTTCATGGGCCGCAGCGGAGAGCTGCCACTCGAACAAAGCGTCCCCTGGAAGACGCTCTACCTGCACGGCCTCGTCCGCGATGCCGCCGGGCAGAAGATGTCCAAGTCGAAGGGCAATACCGTCGACCCGCTCGGCCTCATCGATCGTTTCGGCGCCGACGCCTTGCGCTTCACCATGGCGGCGATGGAAAGCCAAGGCCGCGACATCAAGCTCGATGAGCGCCGAGTCGAGGGCTATCGCAACTTCGCCACCAAGCTATGGAACGCGGCCCGCTTCCTGGCAATGAACGGCGTCGGGGCAGGGGACAGCATCGCCGCTCCCGCTGCGGAGCATGCCGTCAATCGCTGGATCATCGGTGAGGTCGTCGGCACGCTGGCAAAGCTCGACAGAGCGTTCGGCGAACTGCGCTTCGACGAGATGGCCGACGCCATCTACCACTTCACCTGGGGCACCTTCTGCGACTGGTACGTCGAGCTCATCAAGGGCAATTTCGACGTCGAAACCAAGGCCGTTGCCGCTTGGGCCTTCGACCAGATCCTGGTCATGCTCCACCCGTTCATGCCCTTCGTCACCGAGGAATTGTGGAGCGCCAACGAGCGTCCGTACGAGCTGATCGTCGCGCGCTGGCCTGCCCCCGAGGCGCAAGCCGATCCACGCGCCGCGTGGGAAATCGACGGGCTGATCCGCGTCATCGCCGATGTTCGCACGCTCCGCGCCGAGCTCAACATTCCGTGGACAGCCGAGCTGGTGCCGCAGATCGTCGGCGGCCACTCGGGGATGATGGAGCGGCTTGCCGCCAATCAGCCGACGCTCGCCCGAATGGCCAAGCTCGGCCGGGCCGTCGCAGTCGAAGCCGTTCCCGATGGCTCGGCGCAGATCGGCATCGACGGCGTGACCATCGCCTTTCCTCTGGGTGGGGCAATCGACCTCGACACCGAACGCGCGCGCCTGTCGAAAGCCGTTGCTACGGCCGAAAAGGACCGCGACAGCCTCGCGGCCCGTCTCGCCAACCCCGCATTCGCCGAGCGCGCCAAGCCCGAAGCAGTCGAGAAAGCGCGCTCCGACCACGACGAGCGCGCGGCCGAAGCTGATCGGCTACGCGCGGCCCTGGCGAGGCTCGGCTAAGGCAACCGGCTCCTTCTCGCGCGGCGCCGCAACCCAGATCGCCGCCCGGGCAACGGTCACCGTCACCGGCGTTCGCGCCGACAACTCACCATCGATCGAGATCTTCTGCCGCGGGCGCGCCCTGATCCGCAGCTCGCGGCCATGAAATTCGGTCACCGTCTGCGACCGGTTGCGCAACTTGAACAATGTCGCGAACCAGCTCCACGCCAGCCCCACGAGGCTTCGGCCGGTGACCGCCTGGACGATGATCTCGCCGCTCGTCAGCGTCGCATTCTCGACCAGCTCGACCCCGCCGTGAAAGCTGCCGTTAGCGATCCGTGCCTCGGTCGCCCACACCTTGTGGACGCGCGAGCCATTGTCGACATGCAGCCGGAAAGGGCGGAACTTGAACGCCACGCGCGCCGCCCAGACCAGATATCCGACCATCCCGAGGTAGCGCTTGAGATTGTGCGGGACCGTCTCGGCAATAAGCGGCGACAGGCCCATCGCAGCGGCATTGGCGAAATAGTCCCCGTCGATCGCACCCAGGTCGATGCGCTTCTTGCGCCCCGTGGCGATCACGTCGATTGCTCCGTCGAGATCGAGCGGGACGCCAAGTGTCCGTGCAAAGCTGTTCGCGGTCCCCAGCGGCAGGATCGCGAACACCGTCTCATGCCCGAGGAAATCATCAACCGTCGTCGACAGCGATCCGTCGCCGCCGCCGACGATGATCATCGGCGCCCGCGCGGCGAGCGCTGCCCGGACAACCGGCCGCATTTCGTCAGGGTCCTCGATCGCGTGCTGGGCGGTCACTTCCACCCCCGCGGCGGACAGCTTTTCGCACGCCTGCGCAAAGGCATCGGCGCCGCGCCGGCTCTGGACGTTGACGACCAGCACCGCCTGCTTCGGTAAATCGCCCTGTGCCATCCGGGCTGCAATGCCCGAGCGGTACCTTTCTTTCCATGCCGCGAACACGCTAGACGCGCACGATGCAGCCTAGCTTCCCCGCCTTACGCATGCGCCGCGGCCGCTCCGCCCCGTGGATCCGCGCGATGCTCGCCGAGCATCGGCTGCATCCCAGCGACCTGATCCTGCCGATGTTCATCTGCGAAGGGCAGGGCTGCGAGGAGCCGATCGCCGCACTTCGTGGAATCAGCCGCTGGAGTGTCGACCGCCTGGCCGACCAGGCGCGCAAGGCCACTGCGCTTGGCATTCCCTGCCTCGCTCTGTTCCCCAACACGCCCGCTGCCTTGCGCACCGAAGCCGCCGAAGAAGCGCTCAACCGCGACAATCTGATCTGCCGCGCGATCGGCGAGATCAAATCGGCGGTCCCCGAGATCGGCATCCTCACCGACGTCGCGCTCGATCCCTACACCGCCGACGGTCACGACGGCCTGACCGATGCGCGCGGCTGCGTACGCAACGATGAGACGATTGCGATCCTAACCGAGCAGGCGCTGGTCCAGGCCAGCGCCGGCGCAGACATCGTTGCCCCTTCCGACATGATGGACGGCCGCGTCGCTGCAATCCGGGCCGCGCTTGAGCGCGAAGGCCATTGCGACGTCGCGATCATGGCCTACGCCGCCAAATATGCCTCCGCCTTCTATGGCCCGTTCCGCGATGCGGTCGGCTCGGCCGGGCGGCTGAAGGGCGACAAGCGCGGCTACCAGATGGACCCGGCCAACGGCGACGAAGCCTTGCGCGAGGTCGCGCTCGACATCGCCGAGGGCGCCGACATGGTGATGGTCAAGCCGGGCCTTGCCTATCTCGACGTGCTTGCGCGGGTGAAGGCACGGTTCGAGGTCCCGACCTTCGCTTATGCGGTCTCGGGCGAGTATGCAATGATCGAGGCCGCGGCGGCCGCCGGCGCAGGCGACCGCGACGCGCTGATCCTCGAAACATTGCTGGCGTTCAAGCGGGCAGGGGCGACCGGCGTCCTCACCTATCACGCGCTCGATGCCGCCCGGCTGATCGCCGGCTAGCGCTCAGCCGCCAAGCCGCGCCTGGACCGCGGCCAATCGCGCAGCCTGGGCGCGGTCGATTGCGCCCACCTCGGCCGCCGCGCTCTCCACCGCCGCGAGGTCGCCTGGCGCAAGTCCGCCGCTGGTCGCCAGCGCCAGCGCCCCGACCGCATCGACATCGCCGAGCGCCCGAGTGGTCGGCTCGCGCGCTGCAATCGCGCCCGACAGCGCCTGCTGCGCCACGATCCAGCTCTCGCTTTGCGGCGCACCCGCAGCGCCTGCGAGCCGCTCGGCCTCTGCGGCGGCCACGCGGAACGCGCGATCGCCGCCGCGCGCCTGCTCGACCAGGCCGGCAAGCCGCGCGGCAAGCACCGGATCGGCCGGCCCCGAGATAATATTCGTAGGCACCGGCACGCGCGGGTCGATCGCCTCTGCCGATCGGGGTGCAAGCGACGGCGCCATGCCCCGCGGAGCCGTCGCGCAACCCGCCAGGGCAGCAAGAAACAGCATCGGTGCAAGCGCGCGCATCATGGCCGGCTGTACGGCCCGCCCGACCCCCGCGCAACGCACCGCGAGCGACCCCGCTGCAGGCTTGCGCCCGCCGCGCCCTCCCCCTATGTCGCCAGCCGGCACGCGCCCGTAGCTCAGCTGGATAGAGCATCAGACTACGAATCTGAGGGTCGGACGTTCGAATCGTTCCGGGCGCGCCATTTTTCTTGTTGGATTACAGGCACTTAGGTGCTGAGCATAGCGATATAGGCGCGTCAGCCGTGTTGCGTCGCGTTGCCACAGCTTTCCCCGGATTTCCGCCGTTTCCCATTTGCGCCCGGCAACTCCATGCAACACAGATGCAACATGAAACAGCCTGATCAACGAACCATCTTCTGGAGCGTCGGGCTGTTCCTGGTGA
>JASLBJ010000245.1 GCA_030146725.1 Sphingomicrobium sp.
CGGGCTGAACGGCGCCCTGCAGCTGCTCGGCGTGGAACTGCGCCTGGATCGCGTCGCAGCGCGCCTGTGCAGGCGTCGCGCGAAAGAAAGCGGGCTCTGCCAATTGGGTTTGAACCGTCACGCTTGTTCCTGTCCGCAATCCTGTGCGGCGGTGTAGGCAAGCGAGCGTAAACAAAGGGTTTCAGGTCCGGATCGGACGAATGTTTTTCAGTCGCCCTGAGCCTGGTCGAAGCGTTGTTGTGCGGCGCGGATGCAGGCGATATGCTGGAACGCCCAGCTGCCGAGCGCCTGGACCGGCTCGCGCAGGGACCGGCCGAGTTCCGTCAGCTCGTAGTCGACGCGCGGGGGAATCGTCGGAGTGACGGTGCGGCTGACGAGACCGTCGCGCTCGAGACCGCGCAGGCTGAGCGTCAGCATGCGCTGTGAAATGCCGTCGATCGCGCGCTTGAGTTCGGAGAAGCGCTTCGACCCGTCAGCGAGGATCATGACGATCAGCATGCTCCATTTGTCGCCGACGCGGTTGAGCACCGGAGCGACATTGCGGCAGTCGCCGTGGCCGACGGTGGCGGGGTCGGGCTGGCCGGCACGGGGCGGCGGGAGGGAGGTCACATCGCTGTTACCAGACAACAGAAATGTACCGTCTTGCGGGGCGTCCATGGAGGGTTACTTACAGCGCCTAGGTAACAATTCAATACCAAGGACCCACAATGACCATTCTCAAGATCGACAGCAGCATCACCGGCGACAACAGCGTCAGCCGCATCCTCTCGGCCCAGATCCTCGATCAGCTTCGTGGCTCACGGCCCGATGCGCGGGTGATCGAACGCGACCTGGTCGCCGATCCGCTCGATCATCTGACGCTCGGTGCGTTTGCGGACACGACCGTGCTCGATGAGTTCATGGCGGCGGACACGATCGTGATCGGCGCGCCGATGTACAATTTCACGCTACCGAGCCAGCTCAAGGCATGGCTCGACCGGATCCTCGTTGCGGGGACCACCTTCCGCTATAGCGAGGATGGGCAGGCGCAGGGTCTCGCGGGCGGCAAGCGGGTGATCGTCGCTCTGTCGCGCGGCGGCTTTTACGGCGCGGGCTCGCCGGCGGCACCGCTCGAGCATCTCGAGACCTACCTCACCGGCGTGTTCGGGTTCATCGGCATCACCCCCGAGTTCGTCCATGCCGACGGCATCAATTTTGGTCCCGAGCAGCGGCGGGCGGGAATCGACAATGGCCTGGCCGAGGTTGAGCGGCTGGCGGCCTGACGGATCAGAGCGGGCGGGCGGCTACAGCGGCCTGACGGCGGTGGTGCGGTCGTGGAAGATGGCGGCGTCGAACTGGTCGGGGAGCACGGCGTCGAAATAGTGACTTTGCCGCTCGGTTCGTGACGCGTAGACGACGCCGACCGCCCGCTCGAGCATTGGCGACGAGAGCTGCGCCTCGAGGTGCGGATTGCCTTTGAGCAGCAGCAGGAACGACGGTAGTCCGGTGCGGTGGAACAGGCTGGCGACGCTGCCGGGAAGCGCCGGGCGGAGGTCGAACACACGTCCGGGCTGGTCCCATGCCGATGCGGCGAGGACCGTGCCCGAGTTAGTGAAGAAGCCGACCGCATAGGCCTTGTCGCCGTGCTGCTGCTTCATCAACTGGCCGATGTTGAGCTCGCCCTGCGCTCCGGCGGAGGTCGCGCGCGCATCGCCGCTGTGGGAATTGTGGCTCCACATCGCGACGCGGCCCTCCCGGCCGGTCAGCGCTGCGGCGTGCCGGGCGATGTCTTCGACGGTCTCGGCCATCTGGCGGTCGCGCAGGTTCCACGAGTTGGCGCCCGCATAGGTGGTGCGGAAGTAGGCCTCGGCGGCAGCAACGGACGAGGCGGCGCGAACCAAGGCGAAGTGGGCTTCCGCGGCGTCCGGCGAGGAGGGACGGGCAAGGCCGCGCACTTGTGAGAGCACGGCTGCGGCTTCTTCCTGGCACGATGCGCGAGCGCTTTGGGCGGCGACGCCGTAGGTGTGATTGTTGCGGCCATATCTGGCGAAGCAGCGGTATTGGTCACGGGCCCGGCGGGCTGCACCCGCATCCAGCTGCCCGAGGCGTTCCACGACGAAATCCGCGGCCTCGAACAGGTCGTACACGTCCATCCCATAGACGCCGACGCGCTGGTTGGGGGCAAGCATCAGATTGTGGGTGCGAAGCTGTTCGACGAAATCCCGAAAGTCGGTGTTGGGCCACATCCAGCGTGGAAAGTTGGTGAACCCGCGGAGTGCCTGGGCAGCGCTGCGGTCGGTGCCGAGCCCGCGGACGTAGAGGTTGACCCGGTAGGCGGGCGACCAGTCGCCTTCGATTGCGACGGCGTTGAAGCCTCGTTCGCGGATCAGGCGGTGGGTGATCCGGGCACGATCGCGGTAATATTCGTGCGTACCGTGGGTCGATTCGCCAAGCAGCACGCGGGTGGCGCCGCCGAGGCCGGCAATCAGCGGATCGAAATCGGTGGGAGCGGCGCGGAGCGGAATCGCCGCTTGTCGGACTACCGGCAGGGCGTCGGAGGCGGCGCCCTGTGGAGGCGAGGCGGCGGCGCGCGGGCTGCCGGCACTGCAGCCGCCAAAGAGCGCCGCAACAGCCGCGAGGGCTGTCTTTAACTTAAGTGAACCCACTGTAATTGCCGGATAAAACGCGAGTATTGGTGAACTCGCCGGCGTTCAGCTGGTTCCGGAGACTTACCTCAGGCCGACAGCAGCCGCATGGGGTTTTCGATCAAGCCCTTCATCGCCTGGAGGAAGCTGGCGGCGTCCCAGCCGTCGACGACCCGGTGGTCGCAGGACAGCGACAGGTTCATGCGCTTGCGGATCCTGATCTCGCCGTCGATGACGACGACCTTCTCCTCGACCTTGTTGACCGCGATGATCGCGACTTCCGGACGGTTGATGACCGGGGTCGAGGTGATACCGCCCATCGGGCCGAGGCTCGAGAGGGTGATCGACGAGCCGGACAGCTCCTCGCGCGCGGCCTTGCCGGTGCGAGCGGCCTCGGCGAGGCGAAGCGCTTCGGTCGCGAGCTGCCAGACGCTCATCGACTGCGCGTTGCGGATCACCGGGACCATCAGTCCGTTGGGCGTTTGCGCCGCCATTCCGAGGTTGAGCGCGCCGTGGCGGGTGATGACATTGCCCTCGTCGTCGTAGGTGGCGTTGAGCATCGGCCAGTCGGGCAAGGCGCGGGCCATTGCGGTGATCAGGAACGGCAGCAGCGTGAGCTTGGGGTTCCCGCCGCGGTCGCGGTTCATCATTGCGCGCGTGTCTTCGAGTGCGGTGACGTCGAATTCTTCCACGAGGGTGAAGTGGGGGATTCGGCGCTTCGCCTCGGCCATGTTCTCGGCGATCTTGCGGCGCAGGCCGACGACCTTGATCGTCTCGTCGGGACGCGCCGCGGCGCCGCGCGCCGAAACGCCGCCGCCGTTGTAGAGCAAATACGCGTCGAGATCCGAGTGGCGGATGCGGTCGGCGGTGGTGCGGACTTGC
>JASLBJ010000020.1 GCA_030146725.1 Sphingomicrobium sp.
CTCCGCTTCAGTCATGATCGGGCCGGGCCTAAGCAGCCTTATCCCTCCACCGGTTGCTGCAACGATGGTCGATTCAAGCCCGCGTTCGGTCGAGCCACCGTCAACAATGAGCGGGATCCGCCCACCCAGTCCAAGCATCACATGCTCCGCCGAGGTCGGACTGATCGACCCGCTGGGGTTGGCGGAGGGCGCGGCAAGCGGGCGGCCCGTGGCCTTGATTAGCGCGCGCATGGCCGGATGCGCGGGCACACGCAGCGCGACTGTCGACAGGCCGGCCGTCACCAGCGCGGCAATCGGGTGCCCGGCCCGGAGCGACACGACCAGCGTCAGCGGACCGGGCCAGTGCTCGACGGCAAGCGCACGCGCCTGCGCATCGAACACGCCGATCCGCTCGGCAGCCGCAAGGTCGGCAACATGGACGATCAGCGGATTGAAGCTCGGCCGCCCCTTGGCCTCGAACACGCGAGCGACCGCAGCCGGGTTGGTGGCGTCGGCAGCAAGGCCATAGACCGTCTCGGTCGGCATCGCGACCGGCTCGCCCGCGAGGATCAGCGCCGCAGCTTCGTCAATCGCACCATCATCGAACAGGAGGACGCGGGTCATCGGACAGGCGCTACCGCAATCGGGCAGCGGCGGCGAGTTCAGGCGCGCTCGATCAGGCGGTCCGGCTCGATCATACTGACGGGCTCGATCAGACTGGCGGGTTCGATCCCGAGGCGCTGCATCCGATCGCGGATCTGCGGCCATTCCTCATCGAGAAATCGGCTGCGCTCGGAATCGCGCAGGCGAGCGCGGGCACCCGGGGCGACGAACATGCCGACCCCACGCCGAACGACGATTAAACCTTCGTCCTGAAAACCCTGGTAGGCCTTGGCGACCGTCAGCGGATTGGCCGATTCCTCGGCGGCAAAGGCGCGAACTGAGGGCAGGGCGTCGCCGTCGCCGTAGCGTCCGGCAAGGATTGCGTCGGCAATCGTCTCGCGCAGGCGGACATAAACGGGCTTCTCGTGCGGCTTGTTCAGCGTCATGCTGTGGTAATACAGCAGCGCGGTGGTAAGTTCAAGCGACCGGCGGCACCCACGGCCGCCATACGGTTGCAAGCGGCGCTCGGGGACGCTCCTCGAGCGGGCGGTCCGGAGTGCCGATGAACATGAAGCCGGCGATCCGCTCACCCGGAGCGCAAAAGGCAGCGCGCACCGTGTCCGAATAGGACGCCCAGCCGGTCAGCCAGCCGCCCACGAACCCGAGCGCATGGGCGGCGAGCAGCAGGTTCATCGCCGCTGCTCCGCACGACAGCTGCTGTTCCCAGCCGGGGATCTTGTGGTTGGCAATGGGAGCCGACACGAGCACGACCAGCGTGGGGGCTTGCCGCGCGAATTCCTCGGCTTTGTCATGATGTGCCGTGGTCGCGCCCAAGTCCTCCTCCGCAAGCGCCTGGCGCAGCAGCGCCGCAAGCGCATCGCGCTGGTCATCGGCGACCGTCACGAAACGCCACGGGAACAGCTTGCCATGGTCGGGCGTGCGTGCGGCGATGGTCAGGATGCGCTCGAGTTCCTGCGCCGTGGGACCCGGACCGACCATCTCGCGCGGCCGCCCGGAACGGCGGCTTTCGAGCAGCGTAAGCGTGGACGAGCGGTCGTTGAGCATCTTGCCCGTCCGCATAGGCAAGTAAGCTGCTCGCAACAATCGGCTTCACATGGCGAAAAGGCTCGTTAGGGTGCCGCTGCATCCGCCGCGAGAGCGAACCAAATTGACGGGAGAGTATTGAGTGACCGCAATGAAGGACATGTCGGCCTGGAACGAAGGTGACTGGATCGCCGTCATCTCGCTGTTCATCCTTGCAGGCTTTCTCGCGATCGGCGGAATGATCGCGGCCAGCAACAAGGACGAGGCGTTCGGCCAGCCCAAGGGCCTCTACATGCTGTTCTTCGCCGAGATGTGGGAGCGTTTCTCCTACTACGGCATGCGCGCGCTGCTGATTTTCTATCTCACCCAGCACTGGCTGTTCAACGATTCCAAGTCGACCCTGATCTACGGCGCCTACACCAGCCTGGTGTACATCACCCCGGTACTGGGCGGTTATCTTGCCGACCGCTACCTCGGTCAGCGCAAGGCGGTGCTGTTCGGCGGCGTGCTGCTGGCGATCGGCCACAGCCTGATGGCGGTCGAAGGCGTCGGCGGCCAGAACGATCCGACCATCAACGTCTTCTGGGCGGCCTTGGCCTTCATCATCGTCGGCTCGGGTTTCCTCAAGGCCAACATCTCGGTGATGGTCGGGCAATTGTACAAGCTCACCGACATTCGCCGCGATGGCGCCTACACCATCTTCTACATGGGCATTAACGTTGGTGCCGCGCTCGGAACGATCCTCGTTGGCTACCTCGGCCAGACCATCGGCTGGGGCTACGGCTTCGGCCTTGCCGGCATCGGCATGCTGGCTGGCCTCGTCGTCTTCGTGCTCGGCAAGAAAGCGCTGCTCGGCAATGGCGAGGCGCCCGGCCATCTGTCGCGCCAGACCGAGTTCACGCTCTATGGCATCGGCTTTGCCGCCGTCGCGGTGATCTGGGGACTGGTCCAGTATCAGGACGTCATCCAGTCGCTGCTGATCGTCTCGGGCGTCGGACTGCTCGGCTACGTGCTGTACGAAGCGTTCAAGCTCGACAAGCAGCCGCGCGACCGCATCTTCGCGATCCTCTTCCTGATCTCGCTCAACCCGTTGTTCTGGGGTCTGTTCGAGCAGGCTGGCGGCAGTCTCAACCTCTACACCGACCGCTATGTCGACCGGCAGGGCGTGCCCGCGTCGATCTTCCAGTCGATCAATCCCATTTACATCATCCTCCTTGCGCCGCTGTTCGCGGGTCTGTGGGTGATGCTCGGCAGGCGCGGGCTGGAACCCTCGGCACCCGCCAAGTTCGGGCTTGCCCTGTTCCAGGTCGGCTTGTCGTTCCTGGTGTTCGTGTGGGGCGCGCAGGCGGTCGGAATGGCCGCGATGACGCCGGTCATCTTCGTGTTCCTCATCTATCTGCTGCAGACGACCGGCGAACTGTGCCTCTCGCCGGTAGGCCTGTCGGCAATGAACCGGCTCGCGCCCAAGTTCATGGCCAGCCTGATCATGGGCGCCTGGTTCTACATGACCGCGGTCGGCAATTTCGTCGCCGGCAAGATCGGCGAGGCCACCGGCGGCCACGACGGCGAGATGACCAAGGAAGCGACGCTCGACGTCTACAGCACCATCGGGTGGTGGACGATCGGGATCAGCGTCGCGGTCTTGGCGGTGTCGCCGTTCGTGAAGAAGCTGATGCACCTCGACACGCTCAAGGACGAGGAACTCGCCGGGCGTGACGAGCTGGCCGAGAACCAGGGTGCCGGGATGCACCCCGAGCGCGAGACCGCACCGCGGCCGGCGTCGAGCTGATGCGCGGCACGGCCGGGGCACCAGCCCTCCTTGCGGCGCTGTTGCTCGCCGGCTGCGCCACCGCGTCCAAGCCGCCGGTGCGGATCAACGAGGATCCGTTCGCCTCGACCTACGTCCGCTACCCCGGCCAGCCGACGACGATTGCCAACGTTACAATCCTCGATGGCGAGGGCGGCCGGATCGAGCGCGGCTGGGTCACCCTTGCCGACGGGCTGATTTCCGGCCTGGGTGAAGGCGCCCCACCGACCGCCGGCACCCTCGCCATCGACGGCACCGGCAAGTTCGTCACCCCCGGCATCATCGATGTCCACAGCCACCTCGGCAACTATCCCTCACCGGGGGTCGAGGCGCACCAGGACGGCAACGAGGCGACTTCGCCCGGCCGGCCCGAAGTGTGGGCCGAGCACAGCGTGTGGCCGCAGGATCCGGGCTTCAGCCGAGCGCTCGCCAATGGCGGCGTGACCGCGCTCCAAGTGCTGCCCGGCTCGGCAAATCTGTTCGGCGGCCGCTCGGTCACGCTCAAGAATGTGCCCGCGCGAACCGTTCAGGGGATGAAGTTTCCCGGCGCGCCGTACGGCCTGAAAATGGCCTGCGGCGAGAACCCCAAGCGGGTCTATGGCTCGAAGGGCACGATGCCGCAGACCCGGATGGGCAATATCGCGCTCGTCCGCCAAACGTGGATCAACGCTTTGGCTTACAAGCGCAAGTGGGATGCCTACGACAGCGACGGCGGCACGATGCCCGACCGCGATCTCGCCATGGACACCCTGCGCGGAGTGCTTGCGGGCAAGATCATCATCCACAACCACTGTTACCGCGCCGACGAAATGGCGAACATGATCGATGTCGCCAGGGAGATGGGCTACAAGATCGGCACCTTCCACCACGCGGTCGAGAGCTACAAGATCGCCGACCTGCTCGCGGCCAACAATATCTGCTCGGCGATGTGGGCCGACTGGTACGGCTTCAAGCTCGAAAGCTATGACGGGATCAACGAGAACATTCCGTTCGTCCATAATGCCGGCGCCTGCGCGATCGTCCATTCCGACGATCCCAACGGGATCCAGCGACTCAACCAGGAGGCCGCAAAGGCGCTTGCCGACGGCCGGCGCGCAGGGATCAACGTCAGCGACGCGGTCGCCTGGACCTGGCTCAGCAGCAATCCGGCCAGGGCGCTCGGCATTTTCGAGCGGACCGGAAGCCTGAAGTCCGGCAAGATGGCCGATGTCGTGCTGTGGAACGGCAATCCGTTCAGCACCTATGCCCGCCCCGAACGGGTGTGGATCGACGGCGCGCTGATGTACGACGCCAACGATCCCAAGCGCCGCCCGGTCAGCGATTTCGAGCTTGGCCAGCCGGGCGAAGGGGACGTGAAGTGAACCCCGCCAGCCGACTGCGCGCGATCCCGGCAGCCCTGCTCGCAGCCTGTACGCTGTTCGCGATCCCAGCCCCGGCCCAGACCATCGCGATCACCGGGGCCACGGTGGCGCTCGGCGACGGCGGCGAGCCGCTGCAGGGGGCCACGGTCGTGCTTCGCAACGGGCGGATCGTTGCAGCCGGTCCCGGCGCTGCAATCCCGGCCGGAGCGGAGATCGTCGACGCGACCGGCAAATGGGTCACGCCCGGCATCGTCGCCGGCTTCTCGCGCCTCGGCCTCAGCGAAGTCGACCTCAGTGCCGAGAATACCGAGGATCTCAGCGCCACCGGTCCGTTCAGCGCTGCCATCGACATCGTGCCCGCGATCAACCCGCTCGGCACTCCGATCGCCGTCAACCGCGCCGACGGCGTGACCCGCGCGATCGTCGCTCCAGGCACCTCGCGAAGCATCTTCGCCGGGCAGGGCGCGGTGATCGACACCGGGGCCGACATGGACCCGATCACCTCGGCGCGGCATTTCCAGTTCGTCGAGCTTGGCGAATCGGGCGCGGCCACCGCCGGCGGTTCGCGTGCCTCGGCCCATGTGCTGTTCCGCAATGCCCTGCGCGAAGCCGACGACATCGGCCGAAATGCGGCCCCGATCACCGGCGGCGGCGCCCGGCGGCAGGACGAGCGCAACCAGCCGATTGTCCGCAATCCCAACGAATCGCGCCTGCTCGGAAGCGAGCGCGGCCAGGACGTGCTGCTCACCCGCTTCGACGCCGCCGCACTGGTGCCCGTCCTCCGCGGCCAGCAACATCTGCTCGTCCACGTCGAGCGCGCAAGTGACATCCTCCAGGTGCTGCGCCTGCGCCGCGAGTTCCCGAGCCTCAAGCTGGTACTGGTCGGCGCAAGCGAAGGCTGGACGGTTGCCGGACAGATTGCCGCTGCCGGCGTTCCGGTCATCGCTTCGGCCGTCAACAGCCTTCCGGCTTCGTTCGAACAGCTTGCCGCGACCCAGTCCAACGTTGGCCGGATGCTCGCCGCCGGAGTCCGGGTCTCGATCGGAATGATCGACGACAACGACACGCGCTATCTGTTCAACCAGCGCCAATATGCCGGCAACCTCGTCGCCCTCGGCAAGGTGCCCGGCGCGTCCGGCCTCAGCTGGGGCGAGGCGCTGGCGATGATCACCTCGCGCCCTGCCGAAGCGATCGGCATGGGGAGCGACTTCGGCAGCCTCACTGCCGGGCGCCGGGCCGACGTGGTCATCTGGTCGGGCGATCCGCTCGAGGGGGCAAGCGCCGCCGAAGCGGTATTCATCGACGGCATCCGGCAGCCGCTGACCAACCATCAGACCAGGCTTCGCGACCGCTATCGCGGGCTGATCCGCCGCGACCTGCCCGAGGCCTACCGCCATTGACAGCACCGCTGCGTTGAGTTCCCGACAGGAGTGCACCCGCCCTATGCCGGAGCCGCAATGACGGCTAATCAGCGGTCATGACACGCAAATTCTTCGGCACCGACGGCATCCGCGGACTGACCAACACCGAGCCGATGACGGCCGAGACCGCGCTTCGGGTCGGCCAGGCGGCGGGCGCCCACTTCCTCCGCGGCGACCACCGCCACCGCGTCGTGATCGGCAAGGACACGCGCCTGTCGGGCTACATGATGGAATCGGCAATGGTCGCCGGCTTCACCTCGGTCGGCATGGACGTCGTGCTGCTTGGCCCGATGCCGACCCCCGCAGTGGCGATGCTGACCCGCTCGATGCGCGCCGACCTCGGCGTGATGATCTCCGCCTCGCACAATCCGTTCTTTGACAATGGCATCAAGCTGTTCGGCCCCGACGGCTACAAGCTCAGCGATGCCGACGAACTGGCGATCGAGACCCGGCTTGAAGGCGGCAAGCAGCTTGCCCGGGCGGAGTTGATCGGGCGTGCCAAGCGCATCGACGATGCCGCTGGCCGCTACGTCCACTTCGCCAAGTCGACCTTCCCCGAGCGTCTGCGGCTCGACGGTCTCAAGATCGTCCTCGATTGCGCAAACGGTGCGGCCTACCATGTCGCGCCCGACGCTTTGTGGGAGCTTGGCGCTGAAGTCATCGCGATCGGCACGACCCCTGACGGCACCAACATCAATGATCAGTGCGGATCGACCTACCCGCAAGCGCTGCAGGAGCGCGTCGTCGAAGCCGGCGCCCACATCGGCCTCGCACTCGACGGCGACGCCGACCGGCTGATCGTCGTCGACGAACAAGGCCGGCAGGTCGACGGCGACCAGCTGATGGCGCTGATTGCACTCACCCTCCAGCGCTCGGGCAAGCTCAAGGGCGGCGGAGTCGTTGCAACGGTAATGTCCAACCTCGGTCTCGAGCGGAAGCTTAGCACGAGCGGACTCACCTTGTTTCGTACCAGCGTCGGCGACCGCTACGTGCTCGAGGGCATGCGGAAACACGGCTGCAACGTCGGCGGCGAGCAGTCGGGGCACATCATCCTCGCCGACCATTCGACCACCGGCGACGGGCTCGTCGCCGGGCTTCAGGTCCTCGCGGCGCTGGTCGATAGCGGCCAGCCGGCAAGCGCGATTCTCAATCAGTTCGAGCCGGTTCCGCAACTGCTCAAGAACGTGCGCTTCGTCGCTGGCGCACCGCTTGAGGCTGAGGCGGTCAAGGCGTGCATCGCCGCCGCCGAGGCGGAGCTCGACGGCCGCGGCCGGCTGGTAATCCGCAAGTCGGGCACCGAACCGCTGATCCGGGTAATGGCCGAAGGCGACGATCTCGCGTTGGTGGAACGGCTGGTCGACAGCATCTGCGACGCCGTCGCTGCCGCTTGAGCTGGCGCATCCATCCACCGTCCGCCCCAAGCTTATCGACGCGCCAGCATGACGGTTGACCAGACAATCCCCCGAATCCTCATCATCGCCGGCTCGGACTCGGGCGGGGGCGCAGGCATTCAGGCCGACATCAAGAGCGTCACGATGCTCGGCGGCCACGCGATGACCGCCATCACCGCGATCACCGCCCAGAACACGCTTGGGGTTACGGCCGTGCACCCGGTATCTGTCGAGATCATCCTCGCGCAGATCGATGCGGTAGTCAGCGACATCGGAGTCGATGCGGTCAAGATCGGCATGATCGGCGGAGCGCTGGCAGCCGAGCAGGTCGCGCTGAAGCTGACCGACCTCAAGGCCGGGCGCCCACAGCTCCCAATCGTGTTCGACCCGGTGATGATCGCATCCAGCGGCGCTGCTCTTGCCGACGAGCCGACCATCGCCGCCTTTGCGCAGCTGATGAAGATCGCGACCATCGCCACCCCGAACCTGCCCGAGCTTGCCCGACTGGCAGGCGAAGACGATCCGCACTCCGCCGCCCGCCGCCTGCTCGGCAGACATGGCTGCGCGGTGCTGATCAAGGGTGGGCATGAACAAGGCCCCACGCTGACCGACACGCTGATCGAGTCGGACTCAGAGACCAGCTGGACCGAACAGCGGATCGTCACCAACAGCATGCACGGCACGGGCTGCACGCTGGCAAGCGCGATTGCACTGTTCCTGGCGCAGGGCTCCAGCCTTCCCGATGCAGTCGCCTATGCGCGAACGTTCGTCCGTCTCGCCTTGCTCGAGGCGCCCGGGCTCGGCGGCGGATCGGGACCGATGGGGCAGGGGCGGGTGCGCCTCGACGTCGGCGCCGGCCCGCGGCTCAACCAGGTGACGGTGGCCGGCACCGACTACGCCCGCTCGCTCGCTTTCTACCGCGCACTCGGGCTCAAGCAGATCGTCGACAGCCCCGATAACGGCTACGCCCGATTCGAAGCGCAAGGCGGCGCCACGCTCTCGATCCATTGCGATCCCGCCGCAACCA
>JASLBJ010000030.1 GCA_030146725.1 Sphingomicrobium sp.
GTTCGTTCGTGCTGCATCGGCTGTGGGAGCAAAGCGAGACCGATGAGTTCCTGAAGGCCGTGGGTCCGCGGATCCGGGGACTTGCGACCAGCACTTTGTTCGGCCGGGTCGATGCGCTCCTTCTCGACCATCTGCCCAAGCTCGAGATCATTGCGAGTTTCGGGGTCGGCTACGACAATGTCGATGTCCTCGCGGCCGCCGGGCGCAATGTTGTCGTGACGAACACGCCCGGCGTGCTGGATGATGAGGTCGCGGATCTTACCGTGGGCCTGTTGATTGCAACGTTGCGCCGCATCCCGCAGGCGGACCGCTTTGTACGGGACGGGCGCTGGATCGAGGCGCCCTTCCCGCTGTCGCCGACCCTGCGCGGTCGTCGGATCGGCATCGTCGGGCTTGGCAACATCGGGAAAGCCGTGGCGCAGCGCCTTTCGGGCTTCGGCGTGTCTATCGCCTATCATGGCCGTTCCCGCCAGCCTGGGGTCGAATACGACTTTCATCCGGCCCTCGTCGGGCTTGCGCAGGCGTCCGACGTCATGATTGCGACGGTGCCGGGCGGCGCAGCGACGAGGCAGTTGATCGACGGCGACGTTCTCGCGGCCCTTGGCTCCGACGGCGTGCTGATCAACGTCTCGCGCGGTAGCGTCGTCGACGAGGGGGCACTGATTGCGGCGTTGCAGTCCAGAACCATCCTTGCCGCCGGACTGGACGTTTATGAAGACGAGCCACGCGTGCCCCGGGAATTGCTGGACATGCGGCAGGTCGTGCTCCTGCCGCACATCGGATCGGCATCCACCCGCACCCGCGAAGCGATGGGACGGCTGGTCGTTGACAATCTGAGGAGCTGGTTCGAGCACGGAAGGGCTGTCACGCCCGTCCCGGAAACGATGCACCTGGACCTCGTGACGAGATGAGACGGAACTGATGCCGGACATTTGGCACATAAGGAAGCTGGCCCACATCAATGGCTGAGTATCTCTCATGACGTCGCTAGACGCGAATCTGGCTGAACTTGGCTGGACGTCCTTTTTCAGCGCTCAAGTCACACCGGAAGAGCGTTCCCGGCTGCGCCCGGTGCGGGTGATGGCCGTCCATCGTGGGAAGATCGCCGTTGCGGGAGCCGGTCCTGATCAACTCATCGCGCCCAGCATCCCCCGCTCGGATGCAGAGGAATACCAGCCGGCCGTCGGCGACTGGCTGCTGATCGATTGCGACACGCATCAGCTCGCGCGGATTCTTCGGCGCGCCAGCCTGTTCAAGCGGAGGGCCCCAGGCAATGCGCGAAAGTTGCAGCTGATCGCTGCCAACGTCGATACCTTGTTCATCGTCGCTTCGTGCAACGAGGATTTCAACCTGGCCCGGATCGAGCGCTACCTGGTGCTGGCGCGGGAAGTCGGCGTTCACCCGGTTGTCGTCCTGACCAAATCCGACCTTGCCGGCAGCCCGCAGGAGTTTGCCGGCGCAGCGCGCAGTTTACAGCCAGGCCTCGACGTGAAAGTCGTCAACGCTCGTGATCCCCTCAGCGTGGCCTCGCTTTCGGCGTGGTGCGGTGTGGGTACGACCGTAGCCCTGCTCGGATCGTCGGGCGTCGGGAAATCGACCTTGATCAACACGCTGACGGGATCGACGAGCATCGCCACGCAGGAAGTGCGCGAGGGTGACGGGAAAGGACGCCATACCACGACCGTGCGCGAAATGCACCGTTTGGGCGAAGGTGGATGGCTGCTCGACACCCCGGGAATGCGGGAGCTTCAGCTGTCCGATGCAGCCGAGGGTCTCGGAGACGTCTTCGCGGACATCCTCGCGGTCGCGCAGGACTGCAAATTCTCGAACTGCGCGCATCAGGGCGAGCCCGAATGCGCCGTGCAGGCGGCACTCAAGGCGGGCAAGCTGGACCCGGTTCGCCTCGATCGCTGGCGCAAGCTGACGGCGGAGGATAGCTCCAACAGCGCCAGCCTGGCTGAACGGAACAGCAGGAGCCAACCCTTCGACAATCGGGCATGATCCTCCTATGCCGCCGGAGACCCTGCGCGCTGGCGTGGAACAATGCACCGTGCGGCTGCGGACGTCCCATCACATATTGATCGGGCAACTTGAGGAAGGCCTTATGGCTGATCTGTACCTGAAGGCGCTTGAATCCGAGCGGAAGAGCCTGTGGGCGGCGTGTCGGCTCAAGGGGCTGGCCAAGGACACCCCTGAGCGTCTGCGGATTGCTCAGCTCGACGTTCTGATCAGTGAGCACAAACAAAGGAGTGGATCGCCGAGCTAAGGCTGTCCATCCAGCTCGAGCTGGTGCATTCCCTTCGGTCAGGTTGGTGCCTGCCCCTCTCCCGCCAGCGTTCCCCTGGAGCTTTAATGGATCTCGAAGCCTTGCCGGTGCCGTCGACTGAAGGAAGCTCAGTCGGCCATCCGCCTGAACCATCGCTCGACTATGGCGCTCTGGAGCGGCGCACGTTCGCCATCATCTCGCACCCGGACGCAGGCAAGACGACGCTGACCGAGAGCCTGTTGAAGGCGGCGGGGGCGATCCATGAGGCTGGCGAAGTACGCGCTCGTGGCGACCGCCGCCGCGCTCGTTCCGACTGGATGAAGATCGAACAGCAGAGAGGCATCTCGGTCACCAGTTCGGTCCTGACGTTCCAGCGTGGCGGAGTCCTCTTCAACCTGCTCGACACGCCGGGTCACCAGGACTTCTCGGAAGACACCTACCGGACGCTAACGGCGGTCGATTGCGCCATCATGGTGATCGATGCCGGCAAGGGGATCGAAGCGCAGACCCGCAAGCTGTTCGAGGTGTGCCGACTGCGGAACATCCCGATCATCACGTTCATCAACAAGGTCGATCGCGAAGGTCTCACTGCATTTGCGCTGCTCGACGAGATTGGTGAAACGCTCCAGCTCGATGTCAGCCCTCGAAACTGGCCTACCGGGATGGGCGGCCTGTTCCATGGCATCTACGATTTCGGTGACAACAGGCTGCTGATTGCCGACCGGAGCCAAGGGACCGAGCCGGGTGGAATGCTTCAAGCGACCGGCCTCGACGACGGGGCGCTGGATAACGCCATCCCGGCCGACGCAGTCGAGAGCCTGCGAGAGGACGGCGGCCTGGCTCTTGCCTCCTACCCGGCGTTTGACCTCGACAGCTTTCACAATGGCGATCTTACGCCGGTTCTGTTCGGAAGCGCGCTCAAGGGCTTCGGGGTGCAGCAGCTGCTCGATGTGCTTGCGGAACATGGCCCGCCGCCCCAGCCTCAGCCTGCCCGTCCGAACCCGGTTCAACCGGATGAGGACCGCCTCACCGGCTTCGTGTTCAAGGTCCAGGCCAATATGGACCCGAACCATCGCGATCGCATCGCATTCGTGCGCATCTGCTCGGGAAAGCTGCAGCGGGGCATGAAGTTGACCAACAGCAGGCTTGGCAAAGTCATGGCTGTTCACAATCCGATCACGTTCTTCGCACGGGACCGC
>JASLBJ010000086.1 GCA_030146725.1 Sphingomicrobium sp.
AGCCTTCAAGGAAGTCACCGCTGCCCAGCAGCAGGCGCAAAGCTACACCAACCAGGCCAACGCTTACGCGACCCAGCTGACCCAGAAGGCGCAGGGTGAGGCCGCGGCGTTCGACAAGGTTTACGAAGAATACCGCCTCGCCCCCGACGTGACCCGCCGCCGCATGTACTACGAAACGATGGAGCGCGTGCTGGCCAACGTCGACAAGACGATCGTCGAGGCGCCTGGCGTGACCCCCTACCTGCCGCTGCCCCAAGTGCAGCGCGGAACCCAGCGGGGAGGAACAGGACAGTGATGGACGCTTTCCGCCGCAAGCCGTGGGCCGCGGGCATTCTCGCGTTGCTGCTGCTGTTCACCGTGCTCGGCAGCTTTCCGATTGTGCCGGAAACACAGCAGGCTGTCGTCGTCCGCTTCGGCAAGCCGGACCGGATTCTCGGCCGTCAGACCGCGGGCATCAACTGGCGCCTGCCGTTCGCCGAGAACATCGAGTGGATCGACAAGCGCGTGCTCGACGTCGACATGGATCGCCAGCAGGTACTTTCGACCGACCAGCGCCGGCTCGAAGTCGACGCCTTTGCCCGCTACCGCATCGTCGATCCGCTGCGCATGTACATCAGCGCGCGCAGCGAGGACCGTGTCAGCGATGCGCTGCGCCCGATCCTCGGCTCCGAACTGCGCAACGAACTCGGCAAGCGTCGTTTTGACGAGCTGCTCAGTCCCGAGCGGCAGGGCGTGATGGAGAACGTTCGCCGCGGGCTCGACCGCGTCGCCCGGCAGTATGGCGCGCAGATCATCGACGTCCGGATCAAGAAGGCCGATCTGCCCACCGGTACGCCGCTGGATTCGGCGTTCGAGCGGATGAAGTCGGCGCGCGAGCAGGAGGCGCGCTCGATCCGCGCCGAGGGTGCCAAGCGTGCGCAGCTGATTCGTGCCGATGCCGACGCCCAGGCGTCGCGCGTCTACGCCAACAGCTTCGGCCGCGACGCGGACTTCTACGAGTTCTACCGAGCAATGCAGTCCTACCAGACGACATTCATCGGGGATGGCGGCGATAAAGTCGCCCCAACCACGATGGTCCTGTCGCCGAACAATGATTATCTGAGGGAATTCAGGGGCGGCGGCCGCTGAGGGGCCTGTTCAAACAGGATTAATCGGCCGGGCTCACAAAGCCATCGCGCAACTGCAAGATCATGGAGTATCGATGCGTTCGAAGGAGTCCGGAAAAGTGCGCTATGCCTATGGGGTCGCTGCGGCCCTGCTGCTGGGTGGAACCGCATTCTCGCTGACCACTGGGCAAGCGGGCGCACAGGTTGCGCAGACTGCGGCGGCACCGCCACGCGGTGCACCGCAAACCTTTGCCGAGCTTTCGGCCCGGCTCCAGCCGGCGGTGGTCAACATCTCGACCAAGCAGCGCGTGCCAGTGCGCGCTCAGTCAAGTGACCCGTTCGAGGAATTCTTTCGCCGCTTCGGCGGGCCGGGAGGTCCACAGGGCCAGCAGGGTCCGGGCCTGCGCGGTCCGGGACAGGGCCAAGGTCAGGCGGGCCCCGGCCAGCCCGGCCGAACGCGTGAAGCCGGCTCGCTCGGCTCGGGCTTCATCATCTCGCCCGACGGCTATGTCGTTACCAACAATCATCTGATCCAGGGCGCGGGCGGCACGGGCACCGTCGATACGGTCATCGTCACCATGACCAACCGTCGCGAATATACCGCGCGGATTATCGGCCGCGACCAGGCGTCCGACCTCGCCTTGCTCAAGATCGACGCCCAGAACCTCCCTTACGTCAATTTCGGTGACAGCCAGCGCGCGCGCGTCGGCGACTGGGTCCTGGCGATCGGTAATCCCTACGGGCTTGGCGGAACGGTTACTGCCGGCATCATCTCCGCGCTTCACCGCGGGATCACCGGCTTCGGCGCCTACGATCGCTACATCCAGACCGATGCAAGCATCAACATGGGCAATAGCGGCGGCCCGATGTTCGACCTCAGCGGCAACGTCATCGGCGTCAACTCGGCGCTGATCTCGCCGACCGGGGCAAGCGTCGGCATCGGCCTTGCAATCCCTGCCGAACTGGCCAAGCCGGTGATCGATTCGCTCCGCCGCGGCCAGCGTCCGCAGCGCGGCTATCTTGGTGTCGGCCTCCAGCCACTCGAGGAAAGCCTCGCGTCCGCGCTTGGCCTGCCCAAGGACCGCGGCGAGCTCGTCCGCTCGGTCCAGCCCAACGAGCCGGCGGCCCGCGCCGGAATCCTTCAGGGCGACGTGATCGTCCGCGTCAACGGCAAGGACGTGACGCCCGACGAGACCGCGTCCTTCCTGATCTCGAACGTGCCCGTCGGCTCGCGCGTGCCGATCGACATCATCCGCGACGGCCGCCCGACCCGCGTCACTGCGACCGTCGGCCAGCGTCCGACCGAGGAGCAGCTTGCGCGGCTGGTCGGTGGCCCCGACACTGGCAGCGATGCCACGCCCGAGGGCGCGCCCGCGGTTGCGGCTCAGCAGGCGCTCGGGCTGTCGCTGCAGCCGCTGACCCCGGCGCTTGCAACCGGTGCCGGCCTGCCGCCGAATGCCGTCGGAACGATCATCACCGCGGTCGACCCGGCGAGCGACGCGGCCGAGGAAGGGCTCCAGCGCGGCGACCTCATCCTGTCGGTCAACCGCCAGCCGGTCCGTACGCCCGCGCAGGTCCTTGCAGCGGTCGAGACGGCGCGCCGCGCCGGCCGCACCAGCGTGCTGCTGCTGGTCAAGCGCGGGACTGCGCCCGAGGCGTTCGTCGGGATCGACATCGGCGCTCGCCGCTAGACGCTAGACGGCAGTCCCAAGGGCAGCGCGCGACTTGCGCTCGACCTCGACCTCGGCAACATGCCGGGAAGAGGGGAACGGCCTGGTGAATGACGGCGCGATTCTGATTGGCAGCGGTGCGGGCGGCGCAAACCCGCAACGGCTCGAACTTGCGCGCGCCAATCGGCACGGCCTGATCGCGGGCGCCACCGGCACCGGCAAGACCGTCACGCTGCAGGGCCTGGTCGAGGGTTTCTCCGCCGCGGGCGTCCCGACCTTCGTCGCGGACGTCAAGGGCGACCTCGCCGGCCTTGCCATGCCCGGGTCCCCGACCGCGCGTACGCACGCCCCGTTTGCTGAACGAGCGGCTCAGATCGGGCTCACCGACTGGCGCTACCAACCGTGCCCGGTCCAGCTGTGGGACCTGTTCGGCGAGCAGGGCCACCCGATCCGAACGACGGTCAGCGAGATGGGGCCGTTGCTCCTCGCGCGCCTGATGAACCTCAACGAGGTTCAGGAAGGCGTGCTGACGATCGCCTTCCACGTGGCCGACAAGGAAGGGCTGCTGCTGCTCGACCTCGACGACCTCCAGGCGATGCTGCTCCACACCGGCGAGCGCGCGTCCGAACTGACGCTCGAGTATGGCAATGTGTCGAAGCCGAGCATCGGCGCGATCCAGCGCTCCCTGCTCCAGCTGCGCAGCCAGGGCGGCGACCATTTCTTCGGCGAGCCGGCGCTCGCGCTGGAAGACTTCCTCAAGCTCGACGAAAACGGGTGCGGCATCGTCAATGTCCTTGCCGCCGACCGGCTGATGGCCTCACCCCGGCTCTACTCGACGTTCCTGCTGTGGCTGCTATCCGAACTGTTCGAGACCTTGCCCGAGGCGGGCGACGCCGCCAAACCCAAGCTCTGCTTCTTCTTCGACGAGGCGCATCTCCTGTTCGAGGATGCCCCGCCGGCGCTGCTCGAAAAGGTGGAGCAGGTCGTCCGCCTGATCCGCTCCAAGAGCGTCGGCGTCTACTTCATCACGCAAAATCCGATCGACATCCCCGACAAGGTCGCGGGCCAGCTCGGCAACCGCGTCCAGCATGCACTGCGTGCCTTCACCCCGCGCGATCAGGCGGCGGTGCGCTCGGCCGCCGAGACTTTCCGCCAGAACCCGGCAATTGACGTCGCGACCGCAATCTCCGAGCTCAAGGTCGGCGAGGCGCTGGTATCGCTGCTCCTGCCCGACGGAGCGCCGGCCCCGGTCGAACGGACCCTGATCAAGCCGCCGGCATCCCGCGCTGGTCCGCTGACCCCCGAGGAACGGGCGCTGCTGCTGACCACCGATGCGATCGGCGCCCGTTATGATACGGCGCTTGACCGCCAATCTGCGCACGAAATGCTGAACGCGAGAGCGGCCGAGGCCATCGCTGCCGCCGCCGAGAACAAGGCGCGCACCGAACAGGAGCGTGCGGCCGCTGTCCGCGCCAAGGCCGACGCCGTGACTGAGCGCGAGCGGCTCAAGCTCCGGCGCGAGGAGCAGCGCCTCGACGTTCAACGCCAGCGCGAGGAGGAGCGCCTCGACACTCAGCGCCGGCGCGAGGCCGAGCGCGTCGCAGCCCGCGAAGCGCGCGAGGCGGCGCGGCCGTCGACCGCCGACAAGATGCTGCAGAGCGCCGGCCGCGCGGCCGCAAGCACGGTAGGCCGTCAGATCGGCAACCGGCTGCTGCGCGGACTTCTGGGAGGATTGATGCGTGGCAGATAGTACATGCGATCTGATCCACACGCTCGAGGGCGA
>JASLBJ010000093.1 GCA_030146725.1 Sphingomicrobium sp.
ACCCGCGGGGTCGACTGCCTGCTAACGCGTGAACCGGGCGGGAGCGAGGGCGCCGAGGCGATCCGGTCACTGCTCCTCGGCGGCGACGAGGGACGCTGGTCGATGCCCGCCGAAGCCCTGCTGTTCGCAGCAGCGCGGGCCAACCATGTCGAAAAGACGATTCGCCCCGCACTGGCCAGGGGACAGTGGGTGCTGAGCGACCGTTTCCTCGACTCCTCGCTTGCCTATCAGGGCGGCGGCGGCGGGCTCGGCCTGGACTCCGTTCGCGCGCTGCACAGCTTCGGCTCGGGCAACTTTCTCCCCGACCGCACTTTGGTCCTGCTGCTCGACGGAGCCGAAGCGATCGATCGCGCCCGAGCCCGTGACGGCGACAGTCCCGACCGCATCGGAAGCCGCCCGGCGAGCTTCCACCAGTCGGTCGATGCGGCGTTCCGAGCGATCGCGGCCGAGGAGCCGGGCCGCGTTCGCCTGATCGATGCGTCGGGCGAGCCGGATGAGGTCACCGCGCGCCTGCTCGAGGCTTTGAAGGACTTGCTGCCGTGATCCTCGGGCAGGACAAAGCCGTTGGCCAGTTCCGGGCAGCCTGGGATTCGGGTGCGATGCACCACGCGTGGCTGCTTGGCGGTCCGCGCGGGGTAGGCAAGGCGACCTTTGCGCGCGCGGCCGTGCGCCGGATCCTTGCCGACGCCGCGGGGCCGAAGCTCGATCTGCCCGGCCTCGACACGCCCGACGACCATCGCATCGCCCGGCTGATCGCCGCCGGCAGCCATCCCGATCTCCGCAACCTCGAACGCCTCGAGAATGCCAAGACCGGCAATCCCTTTCGCAACATCAGCGTCGACCAGGTGCGCAAGCTTGGCGAGCTGTTCAGCTCGACCCCGTTCCTGTCCGCGTGGCGCGCGGTGGTCATCGACAGCGTCGACGACCTCGAGCGCGAAGGTGCCAATGCCTTGCTCAAGATGCTCGAGGAGCCGCCGCCCAACTGCCTGTTCCTGCTCGTCAGCCATGCCCCCGGCCGGCTGCTGCCGACGATCCGCTCGCGCTGCCGCCAACTGACGTTCCCGGCGCTCGGGTCTGACGCCATGACCGCCATCCTCGAGCGCGAGCTTGCCCAGGCCGACGGCGACGAGCGGCTCCGGCTTGCCGCCATGGCCGGGGGGTCCGCCGGGCGCGCGCTCGCGCTTGCGGCTCTCGATCTCGCGCCATTGCAGGACAAGGCGCTCGCCATCCTGCGCCACGGCGACCCGACCAACGCCCGACGCTCCGAACTGGCGCTCGAACTTGGCCGCAAGGGTGCCGCCGAGCGCTACGCGGCATTCCTCGACCTCGTGCCCGCCATGATCGCGCATGAGGCACGAACATTGTCCGGCGGCGCACGGTCGCGCGCGCTCGATGCATACGCTCGGGCTCGCGAGCTTGCGGTGATCGCCCCCCGGGTCTCGTTCGATCCGGCATCCACCGCTTTTGCGCTGGGTGGCCTGCTTGCGTCGGTTGCGGCGGCGGTTCCTTGAAGCCCCGCCGCATGGCCGCTAGTGCGCGGCCAAGATGAGCGAGCCCTATTACATTACCACCGCGATCAGCTATCCCAACGGCCCGCCGCACATCGGCCATGCCTATGAGGCGATCGCCGCCGATGCCATCGCGCGCTTTCAGCGGGCGCAGGGGAGGGACGTCAGGTTCCAGACCGGGACCGACGAGCATGGGCTCAAGATGGCCCAGGCCGCACGCTCGCAAGGGGTCGAGCCGGCCGTCTTCGCCGAGACGATGTCGGCCATGTTCAAGGACATGTGCGACAGGCTTAACATCTCCTACGATCGTTTCATCCGTACGTCGGAACCCGCTCACCACCGCGCCAGCCACGCAATCTGGCGGGCGATGGAGGACAAGGGCGACCTCTACCTTGGCCGCTACGAGGGCTGGTATTCGGTCCGCGACGAGGCCTTTTACGACGACGGCGAACTGGTCGCCGGGGAGGGAGGCGAGAAGCTCTCTCCCCAGGGCACCCCCGTCGAATGGACCGTCGAGGAGAGCTGGTTCTTCCGTCTGTCGGCCTATCAGCAGCCGCTGCTCGATCACTTCGCCGCAAATCCCGACTTCATCCGCCCGGAAAGCCGCCGCAACGAAGTGCTGCGCTTCGTCGAAGGCGGCCTGTCCGACCTGTCGGTATCGCGCACCAGCTTCGACTGGGGCGTAAAGGTCCCGGGATCGCCGGAGCACGTGATGTACGTCTGGCTCGACGCGCTGACCAACTACCTCACCGGCCTCGATTACCCCGACGGCGGCGAGCGATGGGAGCGCTACTGGCCGGCCGATGTCCACCTGATCGGCAAGGACGTGGTGCGGTTCCACGCGGTCTATTGGCCGGCGTTCCTGATGTCCGCTGAGCTTGCGCTGCCGAAACAGGTCTATGGCCACGGCTTCCTGTTGAGCCGCGGCGAGAAGATGTCGAAGAGCATCGGCAATGTCGTCGATCCGATCGCGCTCGCCGACCGCTTCGGGGTCGATGCACTACGCTATTTCCTGCTCCGCGAAGTGACCTTCGGACAGGACGGCAGCTATAGCGCGGAAGCCATCGTCAACCGCGTCAACGCCGAGCTTGCCAACAGCTTCGGCAATCTTGCCCAACGCAGCCTGTCGATGATTTTCAAGAACTTGGGCGGCGTTCTTCCGCCACCGGGTGAGGCAGCCGACGACCGCGAGTTGCTCGCAAAGGTCGACCAGGGCTGCGCCCAGGCTGCCGAGCAGTTCGGCAACTTCGCATTCTCGTTCGGGCTCGAAGCCTGGATGGCCGCGGTCTTCGCCTGCAATGCCTATGTCGACGCGCAGGCCCCGTGGGCGCTGCGCAAGAGCGATCCCGATCGCATGGCGCAAGTGCTCGGGACCTTGGTGACGGCGGTCCACCGGCTGACCAAAGCGGTCGAACCGGTGATCCCGGAAGCGGCCGGCAAGCTGCTGGCAGTGATCGACAGCGGGGAGGGCGGACAGCCGATCCTCCAGCCCATACCATTGTTCCCGCGGCTCGAACCTGATCAGGAACAGGCGTGACCCTGATCGATAGTCACTGCCATCTGAACTACGAAGGTCTGGTCGAGCGGCAGGACGAGGTGCTCGACCGCGCCCGCGCGCGCGGAGTGGCCGGCTTCCTCAACATCTCGACCCGGCAGAGCGAATGGGACGCGGTCGTCGGGGTCGCCGAGCGGCAGGACGATGTCTGGGCGAGCGTCGGGGTTCACCCGCATGAGGCGGACGCGCACCCGGATCTCGGCTCCGCCGCTCTGGTCGAGGCGGCGGACCATCCGCGGGTGATCGCGATCGGCGAGTGCGGGCTGGACTACTTCTACGACAAGTCCGACCGCCAGGCGCAGCGCGAGCGGTTCGAGGCGCACATAATAGCAGCCCGCGAGACCGGCCTGCCGCTGGTGATCCACACGCGCGACGCGGAAGAAGATACGGCGGAAATCCTTGGCCGGGCAGTGGGGCAAGGGGGCGTGACCGGCGTGCTGCACTGCTTCACCGGGAGCGCCGAGCTTGCCCGCAAGGGGCTCGAACTGGGCTTCTGCATTTCGCTGTCGGGCATCGTGACGTTCAAGAACGCGCGCGACCTGCAGGACATCGCCAAGTCCATTCCCGCCGACCGCCTGCTGGTCGAGACCGACGCGCCGTTCCTCGCTCCGGTGCCCAATCGGGGCAAGCCGTGCGAGCCGGCGTTCGTCGTCGACACGGCGGCGTTCGTTGCGGAATTGCGTGGCGAGGACGGCACCGACCTCGCGCGAACGACGACTGCAAACTTCTTCAGACTGTTCGGCCGGGCGGCTGCGTGAAGGTCCGGATCCTGGGTTGCGGCACGTCGACGGGCGTGCCGCGGATCGGGAATGACTGGGGGCGGTGCGATCCGGCCGAGCCGCGCAACCGCCGCACGCGCTCGTCGATCCTGGTTGAAAGCGGGGGGAAAAGGCTGCTCGTCGATTGTGGTCCGGACCTTCGCGAGCAGATGCTTGCCGCCGAAGCCGGGCGCATCAATCTACTGGTCGTCACGCATGACCATGCCGACCATGTCCACGGGATGGACGATCTGCGGCCGCTCGCTCAGGCGATGAGGGGACCTCTGCCGCTCTATGCACGGGCAAAGGTTCTCGAACGACTGGCGGTGCGGTTCGACTATGCGTTCGTCCAGGCCGGCCCTTATCCGCCGGTGGTTGAAGGCATCGCTTTGACGTCCGATCTTGCGTTCGGGGAGACCATCGTGCGCTTCGTCGATCAACCGCATGGCCACATCAGCTCGCTCGGTCTGCGGTTCGACGAGCGGCCGCCCTTCGACGAACGTTCACGATCAATCGGCTATGCGGTGGATTTCAACGATCTGACCGACGAGATGGCGAAACTGTATGAGGGCTCCGACCTGTGGATCGCCGACTGCCTGATGGAGCGGCCGCATCCGACCCACGCCCATCTCGACGCCGTGCTCGGCTGGGCACGCGAGCTTGACGTCGGGCAACTGCTGCTGACGCATATGGGCAACAGCATGGACTATGCGAGCCTGGTGCAGATGCTGCCCGACTGGGCCGCACCGGCACATGATGGGCTGGAGGTCATACTGTGAGCGGCGACGACACGGCGCACGGCCTCTACCTGCTGCTCTTGATGGTGCTCGTCGGCAGTTCGCTCATCGGAATGAGGCTGGCAGCGGGGCAGGCGCTCAAGATGCTGCTCGCTTGGGTCGCGATCTTCGGCGTCGGATTCGCACTGTTCGCATTTCGCGACGATTTCTCGAAGGTCGGGCAGCGGCTTCGCGCCGAAGCGACCGGGGCGCCGATCGAGACCGGAGAGGAACTGCGCATTCCGATCTCGGGAGATGGCCACTACTGGGTCGACGCGACCCTCAACGGATCGCCGGCGCGGTTCCTCGTCGACAGCGGCGCATCCATCACCACGGTGTCCGAGCGGACTGCGCGGGCGGCGGGCCTGGCGACCGGAATGCGGGTCGACACGGTCGAGACCGCCAACGGCACGGTCCGCATGGCGCGGGGTTCGGCGGATCGCTTCGTGCTCGGCCCAATTGCTCGAACGGACCTGGCCGTGAACGTCAATCCGCGCGACGGCGTCAACGTACTTGGCATGAACTTCCTGTCGTCGCTCGACGGCTGGCGGGTCGAAGGCAATTATCTGGTACTGCGCGCATGACCAACAGCCTTCAACTTGGCGGGGTCTACATCCTGATGGCGGTCATGCTGGTTCTCGGCATGCTGCTGTCGCGGCGCGAACGGCCAATCAAGCTGATTGCCACTGCACTTGGCTGGACGGCCGTGTTCGCCGCAGGGTTCGTGCTGTTCACCTTTCGTGACGATCCTGGCCTGATCACGCAGCGGCTCACGGCCGAAGCCACTGGCCGGCCCGTCGAGCAGGGCAGCGAGCTCCGCATTCCGATGGCCATCGATGGCCACTTCTGGGTCAATGGTGAAGTCAATGGGCGGGACGTCGAGTTCCTGATCGACAGTGGTGCCACCATGACAACCGTCGGACGTTTGACGGCCCAGCAGGTTGGCCTGACGATCAACCAGAACGCGGGCCAGATCGTACGGACGGGCAACGGCCTGATCCGTGTTTCGACGGGCCGGGCCGAGACACTGGCAGTCGGCCCGATCAGCCGCGCGAACATGCCGATGCACGTTGCCGACAATGAGGATCTCAACGTGCTGGGGATGAACTTTCTCTCGTCGCTGCGCCGCTGGGGAGTGGAAGGCCGATGGTTGATTCTGGAATACTGATACTGATGTGACTTTACATAATACATATTATCATACTTGGTGATGGAGCAAGTTCGCAGTGCCTGAAGCCGCTCCAATGAGCCTCGATCGTCTCGTTTCGATCATGCGGCGATTGCGTAATCCCGAGACCGGTTGCGACTGGGATCGCGCGCAAAGCTTCGCCTCGATTGCACCCTACACGATCGAGGAAGCCTATGAGGTGGCCGATGCGATTGCCCGCGCCGACATGCCCGCGCTCGCCGACGAGCTTGGCGATCTACAACTGCAGGTCGTCTTCCATGCCGAAATGGCCGAGGAAGCCGGCCACTTCACGCTCGATCAGGTGCTTGCCGGAATCTGCGACAAGCTCGAGCGGCGCCATCCGCACATCTTTGGCAATGCAGAGGCGAGCCCTGGCTGGGAGGAAATCAAGGCAAACGAGCGCTCGACCGACACCGACAGCAGCGCGCTGGCCGGTGTTGCCCTGGCGCTCCCTGCGCTGGAACGCGCGCAAAAGCTGCAGAAACGCGCGGCACGGACCGGCTTCGATTGGCCCGATGCGTCCGGAGCGCGCGCCAAGGTCGACGAGGAGCTTGCCGAGCTTGCGGCCGAGACCACGCCAGAGCGCTGCACGGACGAACTCGGCGACCTGCTATTCGCGGTCGTGAACCTGGCACGCCATCTCAACGTCGATGCCGAAGAGGCTCTGCGGCAGGCCAGTCGCAAATTCGAACGCCGATTCAGGGAAATCGAGACCGCACCGAATTTCCAGACGCTATCGCTCGACGAGAAGGAAGCGCTGTGGACCCGCGCCAAGGCAAATCAGGCGGGCTCGAGCGCCTGAAAACGCGCCCAATTGTCGGGCGACAGCCGCACCGACAAATGGACGCTCTCGTCTTCCATGCGCTGCTCGATGACTTCGCCGCGCGAGTGCAGCCAGGCGATCCGACTGCCTTCGGAAGCGCCGAGGACGATCTCGTGCACCTTCTCCCCCTCCTGCAGCCCTTCTGATATGCGCGCGCGGAGCTGTTCGAGCCCCTCCCCGCTCAGCGCCGACATCGCAACGACATCGGTTCGGCGGGCAGCGTCGCCAAGCAGCGCCTCGCGCTCGTCGCCTTCGAGCAGGTCGAGCTTGTTCCAAGCCTCGATCCGCGGCGGAGACCCCTCCTCGCCCAGGCCGAGCGAGGCGAGCACGTCCTCGACGTCCTCGCGCTGCGCCTCGGCATCGGGATGCGCCATGTCGCGCACATGGACGAGCAGGTCGGCGGATGCGACTTCCTCGAGGGTTGCGCGGAACGCCGCAACCAGCTCGGTCGGCAGGTCGGAGACGAAGCCCACCGTGTCGGACAGGATCGCCTTGTCGAAGCCGGGCAACCGAATCTCGCGCATCGTCGGGTCAAGCGTCGCGAACAGCAGATCCTCGGCGAACACCTGCTCACCGGTCATGCGGTTGAACAGCGTCGACTTGCCGGCATTGGTGTAACCGACCAGCGCGACGACCGGCCACGGCGCGCGCTGACGGCGGCCGCGGTGGAGCGTGCGGGTGCGCTTGACCTGCTCGAGCTCCTTCTTGATCCGCGCCATCCGGTCGCGGATCAGCCGCCGGTCGGCCTCGATCTGCGTTTCGCCGGGACCGCCGAGAAATCCGAAACCGCCGCGCTGCCGCTCGAGGTGAGTCCAGCTGCGCACGAGGCGGCCGGCCTGGTAGTCGAGATGGGCAAGCTCGACCTGCATTCGGCCTTCCGCAGTCGCGGCGCGCTCGCCGAAGATCTCGAGGATCAGCCCGGTCCGATCGATCACCTTGGCGCCGACCTCCTGCTCCAGGTTCTTCTGCTGCACCGGGGTGAGCGCCGCATCGACGATCAGCAGATGGGCGTCATGCTCTTTCGCAAGCGCGGCCACCTCCTCGACCTGACCCTTGCCGAGCAGGGTCGCGGGCCGAAGCGTGCGCAGCCGCACGGTGCGTCGGCCGACGACCTTGATGCCGATCGCTTCCGCAAGGCCCGCGGCCTCGTCGAGACGAGCATCGCCCGAACGCCGAGCAGCGTTTCGCGCCTGTTCCGGAACGACCAGAATCGCCCGCTCGCCGCGCGCGACCTCCATCGCGCCGTTGCCGTCGAAGCTGCTCAAGCGCCCTCTCCCGCGTCCCCGTCCTGCTCGACACTGAGCGAGAGCGGATGTGGCGGCTGAAGCGTCGAAATCGCATGCTTGTAGACCAGCTGCACCTGGCCGGTGCGTTCGAGCAGCAGCGAAAACTGGTCGTAGGACGTAACCGCACCCTGAAGCATCACGCCGTTGATCAGGAACAAGGTCATAATGTCGCCATCGCGAGCGGCAGCCGCGAGAAACAAGTCCTGAAGCGGCGCGCGTCCGGTCTGGGCCGTACTGGCATCGGGCGGGGACACCTGGAAATCTGGCGGCCGGTCTGCGGGCATGATCGTCGAGACCGAATGCTTGTAGATCAACTGCGACGTGCCATCGCGCCGAAGCAGCAGCGAGAACGCATCGAACCAGGTGATCACGCCCTGGAGCTTGACCCCTTTGACCAGGAAGATCGTCACCGGAGTCTTCGCCCGACGCAGGCTGTTGAGAAAGTAGTCCTGAAGGCTCAGAGGTTTATCGGCCATTGCAGCTATTGTTCCTCGCCGTCACGCTTGTCGCCGATGCCCAGAGCCTTGAGCTTCCGGTGTAACGCCGAGCGTTCCATTCCGATGAACGACGCGGTGCGCGAGATGTTGCCTGAGAAGCGGCGGATCTGGATTTTGAGATACTCGCGCTCAAACGACTCGCGCGCTTCGCGCAACGGGCTGCCCATGATCGTCATGGTCGCACCCGACACGCCCGCGCTGCCCTGATTGTCGAGAATTTCGGGCGGCAGCAGGTCGACTTCGATGCAGCCGACGCGGTCGCCCGGCGCAAGGATGATCGTCCGTTCGATGATGTTGCGCAACTGCCGCACGTTGCCCGCCCAGTCATGCGCCTGAAGCGCCGCCATCGCCTCGCTCGACAGCGTCGGCGTCGGGATCCGCCGCTCGGCCGCGAACCGCGCGAGGAAATGCGCGACGAGTTCGGGAATGTCCTCGCGCCGCTCACGCAACGGCGGAAGGCGCACCGGAACGACGTTGAGCCGATAATAGAGGTCCTCGCGGAAGCGCCCGGCGGCAATCTCCTCGGACAGGTTGCGCGAGGTTGCCGAAAGCACCCGGACGTCGACCTTGACCGGCCGCTGCCCACCAACCCGATGATAGCTCTGGTCAGTCAGCACGCGCAGGATCTTGGCCTGGGTCGTCGGCGGCATGTCGGCAATCTCGTCGAGGAACAGCGTACCGCCATGCGCCTGTTCAAGCAGGCCCGGGCGAGCGACCCCGTCGGTCTCCGATCCGAACAGCTCTTCCTCGACGCGATCGGGGCTCATCATCGCCGCCGACAGCACGATGAACGGAGCCTTCGCGCGTGGGCTCCACTGGTGGATCATGCGCGCCGCAATCTCCTTGCCGCCACCGGCCGGACCGGTGATCAGCACCCGGCTTCCGGTCGGCGCGACCCGCTTCAGCGTCGCGCGCACCGTGTTGATCGCAACCGAGCTTCCGTTGAGCTGCTCGTCGGTTCCAAATTGCAGGCGGAAGCCGGCGTTCTCGCGCCGGAGCCGGTCGGTCTCGGTCGTTCGCGCGACAAGGTAGATCAGCCGCTCGGCCTCGAACGGCTTTTCGATGAAGTCGACCGCACCTTCGCGAACCGCGGCGACCGCAGTGTCGAGGTTGCCGTGCCCCGAAATCAACAGCACCGGGAGCGTCGGATCGCGCCGCTTGATCTCCTGCAGCAGCTCGAGCCCGTCGAGCCGCGATCCCTGGAGCCACACATCGAGCAGCACCATCGACGGCCGCCGATCGTCGATCGCGTCGAGCGCCGACGTGCTGTCGGCCGCGGTTCGAACCGCATAACCCTCGTCCTCGAGCACGCCGCTGACGAGTTCGCGAATGTCGGCTTCGTCGTCAACGACTAGCACTTCGAGGGCCATCGGCTACGCTCCCATCAGATGTTGCTGCCACTATGTTCGGCGTCCGCAGCGTCAGACTCCTCGCCGGGCTCGGACGCAAGGCTTTCCAGCCGAGCTGCGTCGAATGCGATGCGAACGTGCGTCCCGCCCCCTGCCCGATCCAAAAAGGCAATCTCGCCAAGATGCTCCTCGACGATCTTCTTGACGATCGCGAGGCCCAGACCGGTGCCGCGCACGCGGGTCGTCATGTAGGGTTCGGTCAGCCGCTCGCGATCCTCGGGCAGTCCGACACCGGTATCGAACAGGTCGACGACGAGCTGATCCCCGTCCCGCCGCATCCGCAGCTCGACGCGATCACCGGTGAGGCTCGTCTCTCCACGATTGCGGCGTGAATCAATGGCTTCGACCGCGTTCTTGACTATGTTGGTGAGCGCCTGGGTCAGTTGCCGGCGGTCACACACCATCGGGAACTCACCCTGCGGCGGATCGAGCGTGAAGCCGATTGCCGGGTGGGCGACCTCGTGCAGGAACAGCGACTGTCGAGCGATCTCGTGCACATTCTCGTCGCGGAACACGGGTTTGGGCATGCGTGCGAAATTGGAGAACTCGTCGACCATCCGGCGCAAGTCGCCGACCGACCGGACGATCGTCCCGGTCAACCGCTCGAAGGTGACCGGATCGGATGCGACCTCCGCGCCGAAGCGCCGCTGGAGCCGCTCGGCCGCAAGCTGGATCGGAGTCAGCGGGTTCTTGATTTCGTGGGCGATCCGCCGCGCGATGTCCGACCAGGCGGCTCGCCGCTGGTCCGATAGCTGGTCGGTGATATCATCGAACGTCAGCACCGCGCCATCCTGGTAACGGACGCGCTTGACCGCGAGCGTCCGCTGGCCGGAGCCGACGCGCACCTGGCAATCGGCCTCGGGCCGGTCGCCGCGCATGAACTCGTCGAGCTCCGGCGAAATGCTGTCGAGCTCCCTGCCCTCCAGCTGGCCTTCGCCTTGCGGCAGAAGCGCCTCCGCCGAGCGGTTGTGAAGCAGGATCCGATTGTTCGAACCCAGCGCGATCACGCCCGCGGTCACGCTCGACAGCACGGCCTCGATGAACGCCCGACGCGTTTCCAGCTGCGCATTGGCAGCCCGCAGCGCCCCGGTCTGCTCGTCGAGCCGGCCGGTCATTCGGTTGAAAGCGGCGCTGAGCGTCTGGATCTCGTCGCGGCTCTTGGACACGGGTACGCGGGTCGAGAAGTCGCCCTGTTCGATCCGCCCTGCCGCCGCTACCAGCTGACCAACCGGCCGCACCAGGCGGTCGGCGAGCTTCAACGCGGTGACGATCGCCAGCGCCACGATGATCAGCGCCCCAAGCAGCAGCGCGGCATTGAACCGCAGCTGGTTGGCACGTGATCGTGCAAGCAAAGCGCGATAATCCCTGAGCACTTCGTTGGCGCGATTGATCTGTTCCTGGAAGCGCGGCTCGAACACCCGGGCTGCATAGAGATAGCTGTCCGGGCCATAGTCGAGCTTGGTCAGCGCGCCGATCCGGTCGGAGGAATTGATCGGCACGCTGGGTTTGCTGCGCAGTTCGGCGATCTTGTCGGGCGTAATCACCTGGTCAAGCGGCCGGTCATAGGGATTGACCAGCGCCAGCGTTCGGATTTGCCTGTCGGGCCCGTAGGTGAAGATGATCGCTTCGGACAAACTGCGGTTGAGCACCTGGTTGCGACCGAACGCCTCGGCGAATTGCGGGTCATCGATGGCGACTACGCGGAGGTAGCCAGCCAAGTCGCCGCTCATCGTCACCGTCTCATTGGCGACCCTCTCAACTTCGAAATCGAACGTCGAGCGTGCCACCGCGACCGTATTCTCGAGCATGCCCCTGGCGCGATCGGAGAACCAGAACTCGAGCCCGCTCTGGAACAGCAGCGAGGCGAAGATCGCCACCAGCACAGTAGGAACTGCCGCAATCACCGAGAACAAGGCAACCAGCCTGGTGTGCAGCCGGCCGCGACTGAGCCCGCCCGCGGATGCGCGGCTCATCGCCATCCGGCGCGAGAACAGCACCATCAATATGATCGCCGGAATAAGGTTGGCGACCAGCAGCAGCGCAATCTTCGGCGGGGACAGCAACGTTCCGGGCGACGCGTCGCGGCTCAGCACCCACGCACTGAGCGCCAGCATCGCCAGCAGGAAGGCTGCGGCGCCGAAGGTCGCAAGATCGTAGAACCGCCCGCTCGCACGCTCGCGGGAGAGCCAATTGCCATCGCCAGGGCTGAGCGCCGATTCGGCAGCACGCGCATCCATCGCCGTGCCTCTAGCACGGCTGCGTTGCCTAAAGAACACAGTCTGTGCGCCTCATGGCGCGGGTCGCGTCAAGCCGCGGAACGGGCAAGCCAGGGCGAATAGAAGTCACGCAGCATGGCCGTCACGACCGCGGGGTCATCCTGGCTGTTGACCCGGTTGCGCAGCTCGGCCGAGCCCGGCAGCCCCTTGGTATACCAGCCGATATGCTTGCGCGCGAGATTGACGCCGGTCTGCGTGCCGTACAGCTCCAGCATCGCCTCATACTGCTCGAGCATCGCCGCCAGTTGCTCATCGAGCGAGGGATCGGGGCGCTGCCCTCCACCGCCAAGCTCGGCCATCGCCTGGCCGAGAAGCCACGGCCGTCCGTAAGCTCCGCGCCCGATCATCACCCCGTCGGCGCCTGACTGCGCAAGCGCCTCGCGGGCATCGGCGACCGACAGGATGTCGCCATTGACGATCACCGGCAGCGCGACCGCGTCCTTGACCTTGCGCACGAAGCTCCAGTCGGCGCTGCCCTTGTACATCTGGCAGCGGGTGCGACCGTGCACGGTGATCATGCGCACCCCAAGGCTCTCGGCGATGCGCGCAAGCTCGGGCGCGTTGAGGCTGTTGTGGTCCCACCCCATGCGCATCTTGAGCGTGACCGGCACGTCGACCGCCTTGACGGTCGCGTCGATGATCGCCGCCGCCAGCGGCAGCTGGCGCATCAGCGCCGACCCGGCGTCGCCGTTGACGACCTTCTTGACCGGGCAGCCCATATTGATGTCGATGATCGCAGCGCCGCGCTGCTCGTTGAGCTTCGCGGCTTCGGCCATCACGTGCGGCTCGCAGCCGGCAAGCTGAAGCGAGACCGGCTCCTCGGCCGGGTCCCACAAGGCCTTTTGCAGCGACTGCCGCGTCTCGCGCACCATCGCCTGGCTGGCGATCATCTCGCTGACCGTCAGCCCCGCGCCGTAACGCTTGACCAGCCGGCGGAACGGCAGGTCGGTGACCCCAGTCATCGGCGCCAGAATGACCGGCGATGCGACCGTCAGCGGGCCGATCTGGATAGGGGACAGCGTCTGCATGGGAGCGAGCGCCTTTACAGGCGGCGCCGTTCGGGAGCAAGGCGCGCGCGATGCCCGTCAACACCCTGTCTGTCACCGCCCTGATCGTCGCCGCCGGAAGCGGAGAGCGGCTTGGCGGCGGCCTGCCCAAGCAGTTCCGGACGCTTGGCGGCAAAACCGTACTCGCCCACGCCGTTGATGCGCTCGCCGGCCACCTGCGGATCACCGACGTTCGAGTAGTCGTGGGCGCGGGTCAGGAGGCGCAGGCCCGCGACGCGCTCGGCAGCCGCGACGTCGGCCAGCCGATCACCGGCGGTGCCAGGCGGACCGACAGCGTGCGCAACGGTCTCGAGGCGCTCGGCGACGGGATCGTGCTGGTCCATGATGCCGCCCGCCCGTTCTGCCCGCCGGCGGTGATCGACCGCCTGCTCGACGCGCTCGCCAAGCATGACGGCGCCGTCCCGGTACTTCCCCTGGCCGATACGCTGGCCAAGGGCGACCGGGTGCTCAGCGGCAATGTCGACCGCTCGCGCCTGCTTCGCGTCCAGACTCCGCAGGCGTTCCACGTCGAAGACCTGCTGTTCGCGTTTTCCGAAGCGCAAAATTCGGCCGCGACGGACGAATCCTCGATCATGATCGACGCCGGCCTGAAGGTCGCAGCCGTCGAGGGAGATCCGATGCTCGACAAGCTGACCACCCAGGCCGACTGGCTCCGGGCCGAGGCGATGCTCGGCGCCAGGCTGGTCTCGCGCACCGGCATGGGCTTCGACGTGCATGCGTTCGCCGGCGAGGGGCCGGTGATGCTCGGCGGCATCGCCGTTCCACATACGCGCGGCCTCGCGGGTCACAGCGACGCCGATGTCGTGCTCCATGCGATTACTGACGCCCTGCTCGGCGCTGCCGGGCTCGGCGACATCGGCGAGCATTTCCCTCCGTCCGACCCCCAGTGGAAGGGCGCCGCCTCGCACCTGTTCCTGTCCCATGCGGCAGGCCTCATCCGCGCGGCCGGCGGGATCATCGACCATGTCGACTGCACGATCATCGCCGAGGAGCCGAAAGTCGGCCCGCATCGTTCAGCGATGAAGGACAGCGTCGCGCAAATATTGGAACTGAGACCCGATCAGGTGAGCATCAAGGCAACGACCACCGAAGGCCTCGGCTTCACCGGCCGCCGCGAGGGCATTGCCGCGCAGGCGGTCGCCAGCATCCGGCTCGATGCCCGGTGACTGAGCCGCTGCTCCCGCCCGAGCTGCTCGACAAGGCCCGCGAGGTGGTCGAGGCCAACCTTGCTGCGGGCCGCCGCGTCGCCACTGCGGAAAGCTGCACCGGCGGCCTGGTCAGCGCCGCGATCACCGAAATCCCCGGCTCGTCCGGAATGTTCGAGTCCGGGTTCGTCACTTACTCGAATGCCGCCAAGACCGCGCAGCTCAAGGTCAGCGCCGACGTGCTCGAAACCTTTGGCGCGGTTAGCGTCGCGACCGCCTGGGCGATGGCGCAGGGTGCCCTCAACGCCTCCGGCGCCGACGTCGCCGTCGCCATCACCGGAGTCGCCGGTCCCGACGGAGGAACCGCGTACAAGCCCGTCGGAACTGTCGTGTTCGCGCGCGCCGAGCGCAACGCCGATCCAGGCAATATTGTCGCCGACCAGAAGCTGTTCGACTGCGAGGACCGCGCCGGAGTGCGGCTTCAGGCGGCGCTCTGCGCGCTTGAGCTATTGATGCCGTAAAGGACGGCTGCGCGCTCCTCGAACGCGCCGATCATGCGGCGCAGCGCACGGTCGAACATCTGTCCTGCAATCGCTTCGAAGATGCGCGAGCGAAACGCAAAATCGACCGAGAAATGCACGTTGGTGCCGCCGCCGTCCGCCGCCTCGAACCGCCACTCGTTCTTCAGATATTTGAGCGGTCCCTCGATGTAATCGACGAGGATGCGGCCCGGCCGCTGCTTGCTCACGCGGCTGGTGAAACGTTCCTTGAACGCATTGAACCCGACGACCAGGTCGGCGACCGTCTCGGTCTCGCTCGACGAGCGGATCCGCACCGCGACCACCCACGGCAGGAACTCGTCGTAGCGCCCGACATCGGCAACGAGATCGAACAATTGGTCCGGCGTATACGGCAGGTGCCGGGTTTCGCTGTGCCGGGGCATTCAGGCGCGCGCCTTCTCCAACTGCGCCGCGCGCGCCGCCTGCATCCGGCGGAAATCATCACCGGCGTGGTAGGACGAGCGGGTCAGCGGCGACGCTGCGACGAGCAGGAAACCCTTGGCCCGCGCGATCGCCGCATAAGCCTCGAACGCCTGCGGGGTGACGAATTCATCGACTTTCACGTGGCGCGGGGTCGGCTGGAGATACTGCCCCATGGTCAGAAAATCGATTCCTGCCGAGCGCATGTCGTCCATCACCTGGTGCACTTCGAGCCGCTGCTCGCCAAGGCCGACCATCACCCCCGATTTGGTAAAGATATGCGGTGCCTGGCGCTTGACGCTCTCAAGCAGTCGCAGCGACGCATAGTACCGCGCGCCCGGCCGGATCGTCGGATAAAGCCGCGGCACGGTCTCGAGATTGTGATTGTAGACGTCCGGCCCAGCCTCGACGATCGCGGTCACCGCCGCCTCGCTCTTGTTGCGGAAGTCGGGGGTCAGGATCTCGATCGTGGTGTTCGGCGTGTTGCGGCGAAGCGCCTGGATGACCTTGACGAACTGCGATGCGCCGCCGTCGGGCAAGTCGTCGCGATCGACCGAGGTGACGACGATATGCTCGAGCCCAAGCTCGGCCGCCGCGGTCGCGACATGTTCGGGCTCTTGGCTGTCGACCGCCCGCGGCATCCCCGTCTTGACGTTGCAAAAAGCGCACGCCCGGGTGCAGGTATCGCCCAGGATCATCACCGTCGCGTGCTTCTTGGTCCAGCATTCTCCGATGTTCGGGCAGGCCGCTTCCTCGCAAACGGTGACGAGGCCCAGTGATCGCATCAGGTTGCGGGTCTCGGCATAGCCGGGGCTGGTCGGCGCCTTGACGCGGATCCAGTCGGGTTTGCGCTGGCGGGGGCGCTGCATCGGCTCGGTCATGCGCGCGAGATAGCGATTGCGGCGCACGCTTGCCACCCCCGCCCTCCCTTCGCTAGCGGCTGCGGGCCTGACTCGCTTCAATGACCTTCTTGAAGGCTACCGCCGCTTTCGTGATCATGGCTGGAAGCGGGAGCGCGCGCGCTGGGCGGAGCTTGCCGAAGGACAGAGCCCCAAAGTGATGGTAATCGCCTGTTCCGACAGCAGGGTCGATCCAGCGCAAATCTTCGACGTAAAGCCGGGTGAGATGTTCGTCGTTCGGAATGTCGCCAATCTTGCGCCGCCGTTCGAAACCACTCCGGGACGGCACGGCGTGTCGGCGGCTCTCGAGTTCGCGGTCACTCAGCTACAGGTGGAGGAGATCGTCGTCCTCGGCCATGGCTCTTGCGGCGGCTGCGCTGCGGCACTCTCCGGCCAGTTCGATTCTGCCGATCATGGCTCCGGGCATTTCATCGCGGAGTGGGTTGAACTGCTGACGGAAGCCCGCGACGGCGTGCGTTTGCGGCATCCTGACCTTGGGCCCGATGCGTTCGAAGAGATGGAATTGGAAGCGGTGCGGGTGAGCCTGGCGAACCTGCGCACATTTCCCTGGATCGCGGCACGCGAGAACGCAGGAAAGCTGACCCTTCACGGAGCGCATTTTGCGATCGCGAAGGGCCAGCTCTACTTGCTGGACGAGGCTGAACCGTGTTCCGCCCCGCCTAGTGCGAAGCCGCTAGACTAGCAGCGGGTGTTGTAGTTGTAGACCGGACGGCCGTTCTGGTCGACGTAGTAGCAGTAGCCGCGGGTATCGCGATAATACTGACGCCCGCCGACAACATTGCCGAGGACCGCGCCGGCGATCCCGCCAGCGATGGCGCCTTCGATCGGGCTGACGCCGCCGACAATGGCACCGAGGCCGGCACCAACCGCCGCACCGGCAATCGCGCCTTGCGCCGTACGGCCAGTCTGTGACGTGTTGTTGTTCCCGTAATAGGGATCATTGTTATAGCCATACGGGCTGGTGGCGCAGCCTGCGACAGCCATGCTGCCGGCAAGCGCGGCGGTAAGTGCGAACTTCTTCATGTCGTGACTCCTCAACTGGCCCCCTTGATGAGACAACAGTGCATGACGGGGCGTTTCGTTCCCGCATCGAATCGGCAATAAGCGGCGAAACGAAGGAATTGAGGGACATGACCGAGCGCCGCCCTGATGCCGAAGCCAACATCGCGCTGTTGATCGACGCCGACAATGCATCGCCGGATCAGCTCGATCACGTTCTGTTGGTGCTGGGGGAGCTTGGCACCATCAATATCCGCCGCGCCTACGGCAATTGGCAAAAGCCGAGCCTCAAAGGCTGG